>NZ_LJYH01000020.1:0-77057 GCF_001440005.1 Mycobacteroides sp. H001 | reverse complement strand
GAGCGGGCAGGGTCTGCGTGGGCGCATCCTCATTCATCGACAAGATCCTTTTCCCCGGAATTGTGCTGCGAAAAGTGCTGTGTAGGTATACATGTCAGGCTCCCGTTCCTGCGGCCGTGGGACCGGGAACCATGTTTTCTTTGGCCCAGCGGGTATGCCCGTTGGCCGCTGCTAGACAACCCTCGTAGTCGTCGCCGTCGTGCCCGACCGCTGTGACACACGCGTTCGTCAGATCAGCCATAAACGTGTTCTCACACGTCAAGGCGCTGGTGTGGACGGGGGCCGCGCTCATGCACGCGGCCAGCCGCGCGCAGGACGGCACGAAATCAGCAGCTGCGCCAGGGGTTCCATCGTTGTCGGCGCCGCGGAATTGCGGCGGACCGGACACACACCGGCCATCCTTGGCGACCGGCGGACGCTGAGGTCCCTGATCACCCTGAGCCACCGCCGGGATGGTGGTGCTAGCGCGGTAGGCCACGGTGATCGTGACGGGAAAATTGAGCAGCCCGACCTCGCCGACGTTCAGGTTCACATCGGATTGCTGATACAGATAGCTCCCGCCGATGGACGGGGACACAGCGATAGAGTTTCCGGCGCCATCGCGGGCCTCGGGGATGCTCAATGCCCCGATAATCGCTGCCGGACGCCCGGGGGCGGCGTCGGTCTCAACCACCACAGCTTGAGCGGCTTGGCGCAGATGAGTGCCGTCGGGGTACCTGACTCCTAACGTGAAGTCACTGGGCGAGATGAAGGTTTTTCGGATCATGCGAATATCGACACCGCCGCCAGCATCAGGAATCACCACATAGTCAACAGGGCCTGACCCGTACGCAGCCGCACCACCCTCACCCCAATTAGCAGCAGTCAAGGCGCGTTCGTTGGGTAAGTGAATGATGACTTGCTTACCTGGCCACGCAGTCGCAGCATGCACACCATCGGACGCAATCGGAGGCACCGCAGCCACCGAGCGCTCACGCGGCTCAGCCAAGGGCCGCCCCATGCCGTTGCCCATACCCAGCCCCGAATTCGTACTGGTACGCGCACCACCGATGAACGCATCACGCGGTAGCGAATCAGGTTGAGGCACCGCCAACGGCGGCGGAGCCGGCGCAGGCGGGCCAGGAGTTGCTGGATCAGCCCCAGCAGGCCAGCTGGCACCAGCGGCCAGCAAGACCGCCGCCAACATGGCCACCGCACTACCTACCACAGCGACACGAGCACCCGCCCGAACACTGGACGCACGGGCAGGTTGCTGGGCGACAGTACCTGCGGGGACACGGCGGCAGGTGATCACACGTACCGCCGTCTGCGCCATCGCTGTGAACCTTCCCGAAACATTAGTTGTCTGCAGTCAAGGTGTAATCGAGGTTTAGCCAACCAAGATGTGCTGGTTTATCTGAGGATATTGCTGTGCAGTTACCGAGTCAACTCGATAGTTGACTGTTTCCTGAACTATAACGACCGTGTCGGGCACGGATTTGATCGGTGTTATCGGTGTCGGTGCGGGCGTGCTGGTCATATCGCGGAGTCCTACAGGTCTTTGGGGTTGCCGTAGACGGTTTGGGTGTCGTTGCCATTCTCGGTGCGGATCCGGAAGGTGGCGAAGGACTGGATCTTGACCTGGCCGCCACAGCCATCGGCTTCCACGTTCTGGTTGCGCACACGCGAGACGGCACGCATGTTGCGGAAATTGATGCGATCCATCGGCAACTTCGCCAATCCGCCCGGCTTCAACAGCACACGGATGTAGCCGCCGATATGTTCTTGAGCGCCCAACGATCCGCCGCCGGAAACACCTCCGAAACCGCCACCCCCACCGCCGCTATTGGAGCCCTGGCCATAGCCGCCGCCATAGCCTTGCCCGAACACGGACTGGTTCAACGTCAATCCCAGGTCGCCGCCGGTTTCCACACCAGCCGACGAGTCGGTGCGACATCCCACGAAGTACCCCGTCTCCAGCTGCCCGTCCTGGATCACGGCGCTGCCCTGGCCAGTGATGGTGGCCTCCGCCCGGTACGACACCCGCGCCTGCCACGAATTACTCGCCCCGGCGATGTTGTCGATGTGATCGATCACCTCGTTGGACATGGCTAACCCGACCGTCCAGCCATCATCGGTCACGAACTGCTGATACTGATCCGGCACCCCCTGCGGATCAGCAACAGCGGTCGGCATTGTGGCCGACATTGCCACAACGGTTACCGCCGCAGCCCATACTCGCGCGGGTCGAAGGTCGTGTGTGGGGCGCTCCCCGCAGGAGCTCGCTGACAATGCCATACATTTCCCCCCCTCATTCTCATTTCCCCGAGACCTGATCCAGCAACACCGGAACACACCCGACACGGGCCCAAAGGTCTGCGTGGCCGGTACGCTATGCCGTCGCTAGAGACCATGTCAACCGCACCAACATGTGATCTTGATCGTGCATTGGCTTTGCTTGAGCGACCAGGCATCGTGCAACCCGGCGCACGGCCACGGCGTGGTTGGCAATGTGCGCAAACTGTGCAAGCTGGCAGCGCCAACTGCGCACTCTCACCACATTCTCATGATCTGGCAATGGTCCGCATACCGCGCTCGCGACCCTGCCCTTGATCTGGCCTAGCTACATAGGGTGCTCGTGCTAGTTTTTGCTACCGGCGTTCCGGGCACGCAGCGTAGCGATAGCGCGCCGACTGCGGCCGACCTCCCCGGACCTCTGCAACGGAGACCATCAATACCGGTGACGGAGTGCTACGCGCCGTCTCCCTCGCCTGCGGCTCGTGCTCGCACGTTGTAGACGGTGGCGCGTGACACCCCGAACTCGCGCGCTAGATCTGGATGCTCGCCGTTGGCCAGCCGCTCCAACAATGCCGTCGCCTGCTCCTCGGTCAACGCTGGCTTGCGGCCCTTGTAGACGCCCTTGGCTTTCGCGAGCTCGATGCCTTCCCGCTGACGTTCCTTGATCATCGATCGCTCGAACTCCGCCACCGCGCCCAGCATCGACAGCAGCAGCGTGGACATCGGCGAATCGTCGCCCGTGAATGTGAGGTTCTCCTTGACGAAGTGGACGCGCACACCCCGAGCGGTCAGCTCCCGCACGGTGCGCCGTAGATCCTCCAGCGACCGCGCCAGCCGATCCATCGGCGCGCTCCAGCACCGCAACTGCAGACGTCACGTTGACCTCCAATTTCGTCGGGACCGCGATGTGCAGGCCAGTCAGCTTGTCGTGCTTGTCCTGGACATCCGCGATGGCTTGTAGCGCCTGGACGGCCGTGGTGTGCCGGTTCGCCGTCCGGGCCCGGGCCACGACCTCGTAGAGCTGGGCGATGACCTGTCGGTAGTTGCCGGCGCTGTAGGCGCGGGCGAGTTCCTGGTCCTCGGCGGGCATTCGTTGGATGTGTTTCTTGACGGCGTTGAAGGCTGAAGCCGCCAATGATCGACATGCCAAGGCCAATCAAGCAGGGGAAGCTCTTGCGGAGCGCCTGACCAGCGGCAACGGCGCAGATGCCTTGACGAGTGCGGGATTCCGTGGACCGGACTTCGCGCCACTGGCGGGCAAGGGGGTGGGCGCGATCGAGACACTCACCGTGAACGACCTGACCGCGTTCGACACCGCGATGCGCCGATACGCGGTGCTGGCCTTGCCTTCTCGAATGCTTGCCGTTCTCGATGTCTCCGGCTCGATGAAGTTCTCCGCGGGGCAGACCACCCGTGTCGGTCTGTTGAGCCAGGCTATCGACAACGGGCTTCCGCTGTTCCCCGAGAACGCACAGATCGGCCTGTGGGCCTTCTCGATCGACAAGGGCGGGCCGGGGCAGGACTGGAAAGACCTGCTGCCCATCCGCACGCTCGGCGAGAAGGTGGGCGATAGGACTCAACGTCAGCTTCTGGCGGATGAGGGCCACGGCCTGGACGCCCTAGTCGGCGGTGGAACCGGCTTGTACGACACCACACTCGCGGCATTCCGCAAGGTCCAGTCGACATACGACCCGCACTACGTCAACAGCGTGGTGATCATCACCGACGGAGCGAATGAGGATCCGAACGGCATCTCCTTGGACCAACTGCTCGCAACATTGAAGAAAGAGCAAGACCCGGCACGGCCCGTTGTGCTCATCACCCTCGGCATCACAGAAGACGCCGATGCCGCTGTCCTCAAACAGATTTCGGACGCCACCCCGGGAGGGGGCAGCCGCGTCGCACGCAGCGCGGATGAGATCCCCAACATTGTCATCGATCTCATCAGGGCTCGAACCGCTGCCCGCTAGACGAACACGGCCTCGGGCGCGGGAGGGTTGGCGAGCAACGTGGGCAGCACGAAAACCCTGACGTAGCGGCGAACCTGCTCCGGATTATCGGTTCCCGGGATCAGCCCGAGGAGCAGCGACAACGCCACCGACAACACGTACCGCGCGGCGTCCTCGGGCCGTACCCCCTGCCGCACCTCCGCCATCCGGGTACTGAACACACCTGCGTATAGCGAGGTCAACAGGTCGATGAGATTGGGCGCGTTGACAATCAACGAAGCGACCGTGCCGCGATCATCGCGGTCGGCCAGCACGCGCAGTAGCGGATTGGCGCCGACCTCCACGGAAACGATCACCATCGATTCCGGAATGATCTCGGCCAGGTCCTTGAGCACGATAAGACGACCGATCATGTTGGTGATCTCGCTCATCGTCGCGCGGACCACCAAGGCATCCATCAGATCGTCCCGGTTCCGGAAATGCCGATACACCACGGCTCGGCTGTATCCGGCTTCCCGCGCAATGGCTTCCATCGTGGATGCGCCGTATCCGCGCTCGACGAACAGCCGCTCCGCAGCATCAAGGAGCTGCGCCTGCGCCTGCTGGGCGGTGTTACCGCCACCCGGCGGCCTACCGCGTCCACGTGGAACCTTGCTCACTCCCTCACTCTTACGAGCCACCCCGCAGCCGCCTCCTTGGGAAATATATTGACACTTTCATGTATTTGCCTATTATTAATCGCATGCAAAACGACCTGGCCAAATACTCTAATCCCGGCGGTGTCGTACCGGACCGCACGACGTGGACTCCCTGGCTGAAGGCTTGGCGCATGCTGATTGACGCCAAGTACCACGGCGACATCTATGAGGCGTTCCTCGGCATGGAGGCGCCGGTCTTCGCGCGTTCCTACTATCAGGTGCGGGCCCATCCGAACGGCCGAAAGCTGTTCAAAAACAAGCCAGACCTGCTCGCCGTGCTCAACGATGTGGAGTATCTGAATTCCCTGCCATTCGGCAGCCTGGGGCACGCCTACCTGTCGTTCCTGAACACCAACAAACTCGACGCAGGCGTCTTCGGCGAAGCGAACATCATCAGGCCGATCGCCGAGAAGAACAACTGGGACGAGGACTTCTACTACATGATCATCAGGGGCACCGCACTTCATGACATGTTCCACACCATCGGCGGTTATGGTCCCGACATGGCTGGAGAAATGGCTAACATCGGATTCCATTGCGGACAAATGGAACCCGCAGGACCGCTGGAGAAGCTCGGGATGTTCGGCGCCCTCACCCTGCCGGGCGCTTCAGCGCCGTTCAAACTCCGCTACTACCGCCAGGCGGTGGAGCGTGGCCGTCGCGCCGACCTGCTGATGGCCGCGCCCTGGGAGGAGTTACTCGAACTGCCCTATCGCCAGGCCCAGTCGGCCCTGGGGGTGAGTCCGGTCGAGGTGGCACATCCGCAAGGTAGGTGGACCACCGAATGGACACCGCCTTCCATCAAGCCGCCGACACCCTGGAACTACGAGCGCATCCTCGACGCGGGCCCTATCGCGGCCTGAATCTCCACCGAATCAACACGATTCACCCACGCGGGGACCCGCGGCGATTCATATTCTGACGAGATCGCCAAAATGTCTAATATTTCGAATACCCTCGTACGCAACATCGGTGAGGGGCCGAGCGCCTTCGATCACTCCGGTATGACCGGCAATCGGCATCCTGGTCGCCGATTGTGTGTTGTGGTTTAGTGGCAATCACAACGCTGATGAGCCTGTGCGGCGAAGAAGCGACAACAACGCTGTTGGCCACCCTCAGAAGGTGAGAATGCGCTAATGACCGATGCCGCTGTGGATATCCGGGAACGTGACATCGCCACGAACGGCGTGCACCTGCGCATCGTCGAGGCGGGTGAGCAGGGCCAGCCCGTAGTCGTTCTGGCCCATGGCTTCCCTGAGTTGGCCTACTCCTGGCGCCACCAGATTCCGGCACTCGCCGCCGCCGGATATCACGTGATCGCCCCCGACCAGCGGGGTTATGGCAGGTCGAGTTCACCGGCGCACATCGACGACTACAACATCGAAGCGCTGTCCGATGACCTGCTGGGCATCCTGGACGAGGTGGGCGCCGGCAAGGCGACCTTCATCGGGCACGACTGGGGCGCCGTCGTCACCTGGCATACCGCACTCGCCGTCCCCGAACGCGTCGAAGGTGTCGCCGGGCTGTCGGTCCCCTTCACCCGGCGTAGCCAGGTGGCTCCCACCCAGGCGTGGAAAAAGCTGTTCGGCGACAACTTCTTCTACATCCTGTACTTCCAGGAGCCGGGGGTCGCAGACGCCGATCTCAGCCGTGATCCCACCGCCACGATGCGCCGCATGCTGATAGGCATGGCCCACACCGACGGCGCCACGATGATCGCACCCGGCCCGGCCGGATTCATCGAGCGCATGTCCGATCCCGGCGAGCTTCCCGGATGGCTGAGCCAGACCGAACTGGACCATTACGTCGCGGAATTTACCCGCACGGGGTTCACTGGAGGGCTGAACTGGTACCGGAATTTCGATCGCAACTGGGCGCTGACCGAGCGCCTGGCCGGAGCCAATGTCGTTGTGCCCTCTTTATTCATCGCGGGCGCAGCCGACCCTGTTCTCGGTTTCACCGACCACGCGGGGAGTCTGAAATACCGCACCGATAACCGCGGTGACATCCTGATCGATGGCGCTGGACACTGGATTCAGCAGGAGCGGCCCGACGAGGTCAATGCCGCGCTCCTGGAATTCCTGCAACAGGTTGCGCGATGAGCACCCCACTGCGATTCGGTGCCTTCATCACCCCGTTTCATCCTGTCGGCCAAAACCCCACCACCGCACTGGAGTACGACCTAGACCGGGTGGTTGCCCTGGATCGGCTGGGTTATGACGAGGCCTGGTTTGGTGAGCATCACTCCGGCGGCTACGAGTTGATCTCCTGCCCCGAAGTCTTCATTGCCGCTGCGGCCGAGCGCACCAAACACATCAGGCTGGGCACCGGGGTGGTGTCACTGCCCTACCACCATCCATTGATGGTGGTGGATCGCTGGATTCTGCTGGACCACATCACCCGGGGCCGTGTCATATTCGGTACCGGACCCGGTGCGCTGCCGACGGACGCGTACATGATGGGCATCGACCCGCTCGATCAGCGCCAGATGCAGGAGGAGTCGCTGGAGGCGATCCTGGCGCTGCTGCGCGCGGCACCGGATGAGCGCATCAGCCGCGAAACATCCTGGTTCACTTTGCGGGATGCACAGCTGCAGCTGCGCCCCTACACCCACCCCTATCCGGAAATCCTTACCGCGGCGATGTTTTCCCCTTCGGGTCCGCGGCTGGCCGGAAAGCTCGGCGCAGGCCTGCTGTCCTTGTCGGCATCGATCCCGGGTGGATTCGCGGCATTGGAGAACGCCTGGGAAGTGGTGCGTGAACAGGCGGCCGCCCACGGCCATCCCGAACCAGATCGGTCCAGTTGGCGGGTGCTCGGCATCATGCACCTCGCCGAAACACGCGAGCAGGCCATCGAGGACTGTACGTACGGTCTGCCGGACTACGCACACTACTTCGGCGCCGTTGGGGTGCTGCCGCTTGCGAATGAAGTAGACGGCGCGCAGGCGGACCCACGCGAGTTCGTCAAGGCCTATGTGGACGAAGGGAACTGCTGCATCGGGACTCCCGACGATGCCATCGACTACGTCCAGGGCCTGCTCGACAAGTCGGGCGGCTTCGGTACATTCCTGATGCTGGGGCACGATTGGGCTTCACCGGAGGCCACGTTCAAATCCTATGAACTGTTTGCCCGCAAGGTGATTCCGCATTTTACGGGACAGCTCACCGCCGCCAGGATCTCGCACGACTGGGCGCAGGCCAAGCGCGGCGAGCTCCTGGGCCGTGCCGGCGAGGCCGTCGCCAAGGCCATCGTCGAACATCAGAACGACCGCGCACAGAACGGGCATGCGTGATGCGAGCATCGGTGCTGCGCAACGGCGCGATGGTCTATCGAGACGATGTGGCCGACCCGATGCCCGGAGAAGGACAGGTACTCGTCAAGGTCACCGCATGCGGAATCTGCGGATCCGACCTTCATTTCGCAAAGCACGGTGCGCAAGCGATCGAACTGTCCAAACAGATGGCCGGCATGCCCAGTCTTACCGACGGCGTCAACCTGGAAGCCGACGTCTTCATGGGACATGAGTTCGCCGCAGAAGTGATCGAGGCCGGACCGGGGACGCAGGCCCCCGAGCCAGGGACCCCTGTGACGTCAATTCCAATCTTGCTATCTGCCAAGGGAATCGAACCTATCGTCTATAGCAACAGCACACTCGGCGGCTACGCCGAGCAGATGCTGTTGAGCGCTCCGCTACTGCTGCCCATCCCCAACGGTCTCGACCCGCGGTACGCGGCGCTCACCGAACCGATGGCGGTCGGTCTGCATGCCGTCAACAAATCGGGCATCCAACCCGGTACTGGAGCGATCGTCATCGGGTGTGGCCCGGTCGGCATAGCGGTGATAGCGGCCCTGCATAACCTCGGCATCGAGCCGATTGTCGCCGCGGACTACTCCCCCGCGCGGCGTGATCTGGCCCAGCGCATGGGAGCGCACGAGATCGTCGACCCCGGCGTCGAGCCCACCTTCGAGGCTTGGTCCCGAGCCGGGAAGGGCGCGCCGGTGATCTTCGAGGCCGTCGGGGTGCCGGGCATCCTCAACAATGTGTTGAGGGATGCGCCGCACAGCTCGCGGGTGGTGGTTGTGGGCGTCTGCATGGAGCCCGATGCCATCACCCCCTACTTCGGGATCGCCAAGGAAGTTGCGCTTCAATTCGTGCTCGCCTACGAACCGACAGAGTTCTCCGAGACGCTGCGGCGAATCGCGCACGGCGAGATCGATGTTGCGCACCTCGTCACAGGTGAGGTAGGTCTGGAAGATGTCGGATCGGCATTTGCCGATCTCGGCGATCCGGGGCACCACTGCAAGATTTTGGTGGTGCCGTAAAGGTTGGGGAGGACAGGAAGTGACATGCGGGTACAAAGACGGACAGCGCTGACCCGGACGGCCGCGGTGGCTGCCACCGCAGCGATGGCGGTGCTCCTGGCCGGCTGCGGTGATGATTCCACCGGCAGCCCGGAGTCCACGCGGAATGTGACGGTCGTCGGCAAGGGCGAGGTCAAGGGCGCACCCGATGTCCTGCGCGCCGATGTGGGCGTATCGGTGAGCGCCAAGGATGTCTCCGGGGCACTGTCTCAGGCCAGCGAGAAGGCTCAGGCCGTCATCGACGCCGTGGTCGGCGCCGGGGTGGCCCGCGAGGACGTCCAGACCAACGAGCTGTCCATCCAGCCCGAACAGACCTACCCGCAGGGCGGTCCCGCGCGTATCACCGGGTACAACGCCACCAACTCGGTGCGTATCAACGTCCGTGATCTCAAGAAGGCATCCGAAGTCCTGGACAAGGCAGTGCAGGCCGGCGGCGACGCGGCGCGGCTGTCCGGCGTCAGCTTCGATCTCGACAACGACGCCGACCTGCTGAAGGGTGCGCGGGAGCGCGCCTTCAACGACGCCAAGGCCCGCGCCGAGCAGTACGCCGGCCTATCGGGCTCCAAACTGGGCAAGGTGCTGCGCATCGACGAATCCCACGGATCGGTGCCTCCCCCCGCGCCGATGATGGGGAAGCGGGCACCCATGCAAGCCGACGCGTCGTTCGCGCCACCGCTGGAGCCCGGACAGCAGACGGTGACATTCGAGGTAAGCGTCATCTGGGAGCTGACCTAAGCGATGGGTGACATCACGGTTGTCGGCCACGGCGAGGCCAGCGGTAGTCCCGACGTGTTCATGGCCACGGTCGGTGTGTCAGTCCGCTCACGGCGTATCGCCGGGGTGATGGCCGACGTGAAGGCCAAGGCCCGTGCGGTGATCGATGCGGTACTCGACTCGGGCGTGGCCGCTGAGGACGTGAGAACCGCATGGATGTCTGTGCACCCGCAATTCGACGGCAACAAGATCACCGGGTACTCGGCCGACAACTCGGTGCGGATCACCGTCCGCGACCTGTCGAAGGTCTCCGACGTGCTGGATAAGGCCGTCACCGCGGGAGGTGAGGCCGCACAGCTGTCCGGGGTCAGCTTTGATCTGCAGGACAGCACCGATCTCGCGACCCAAGCACGTGAACGGGCATTCGCCGATGCCAGGGCCCGGGCCGAGCAGTACGCAACCCTGTCCGGGGGGACGCTGGGCAAGGTGCTGCGCATCGACGAGACCGGGAGCCATTCGAGCCCATCCCCACGCGCAGAGTTCGCGATGCTGCGTGCAGCGAGCGGGCCACCGGTGGAGGCGGGTCAGCAGACCGTCAGCGCCGACATCACCGTGACGTGGGAGCTGACATGAGCACTCACGCGAAGACCGTCAAAGACAGTTAGTCGGTATAGACGCGCGGGTGCAGCGTTCCGATGAAAGGCAGATCGCGGTAGCGCTCGCCGTAGTCGAGCCCGTAACCGACCACGAATTCATTGGGGATCTCGAAGCCGACGAGAGCCACATCGACGTCGACCTTCTTAGCCTCGGGCTTGCGCAGCAGCGACACCACATTCAGCGACCGTGGGCCGCGCGAGGCGAGGTTCCGCATGAGCCAGCTCAGGGTCAGCCCGGAATCGATGATGTCCTCGACGATCAGGACGTCGAGGTTCTGGATGTCCCTATCCAGATCCTTGAGGATGCGCACCACACCGGAGGACGAGGTTGCCGAGCCATACGAGCTGACCGCCATGAACTCCATCTGGGTCGGGATGGGGATGGCCCTGGCCAAATCCGAGACAAACATGACGGCACCCTTGAGCACGGTCACCAGCAGCAGGTCGCCCTCGATATCGCGATACTTTTCGCCGATGGCGGCGCCAAGCTCCTGAGTCCGGGCACGAATCTGCTCCTCGGTGAGGAGCACCGATTTCACGTCGCCGCTGTATTGCTCGCCGCATGACTGTTGCTGTTCGCAGGTCACGACGGACAGCGTGCCATGGAGAACGCAAGCTCACCAAGCCGGTGACATTGGCTAGTGACTTTGTTTACGAAATAGGCCACTATGGAAACGTGAGCAATGGCGCTTACGGAGCAGGCGACGAGCTGCCGTCCCGCGATATCCGCGTGGTGGTAATCGGGGCCGGCATGTCCGGTCTGTGTATGGCCTCCACCCTCCGGCACCGGGGCATCACCAACTTCACCGTCTACGAGAAGGCCGACGAGGTCGGCGGAACCTGGCGGGACAACACCTACCCAGGTCTGCAGTGCGACGTGCCGTCGCGCTACTACTCCTACTCCTTCGCCCCGAATCCCGGTTGGAGCAAAGGCTTCTCACCAGGTCCCGAAATCCACCAGTACTTCGTGAGATTCGCCGACGAGCAGGGTCTGCGCCGGAACATCCGCTTCGGCGCAGCCGTCACCCGGGCCGAATGGGTAGATGGGCCGGACCAGCCCCACTGGGAGTTGGACATTTCCGACGGCAGCCGTGACACCGCCGATGTCGTGGTCAGTGCCACCGGAGTGCTGCACCTTCCTCGCCTTCCCGATATCGACGGCCTGCGAACATTCGCCGGCCCGTGCTTTCACTCGGCGCGGTGGGATCACTCGGTGCAGTGCGCGGGGAAACGGGTCGGGCTTATCGGTACCGGATCCTCGGGGGTCCAGATCATCGGTGCACTCGCCACCGAGGTGCGGAGCCTCTCGGTGTTCCAGCGCTCGGCACAGTGGGTCGCACCAGTGCCCAACTTCACCTACTCGTCCATGTCGAAATCTATGTGGTCCCGGGTACCAATACTGAACAGGTTCTCTTATCGCTTGTGGCGCTTCTACTTCGAACGGGGCGTGGGTGGATCAGTGGTCAATCCCGGTGTACGGCGCCGACTCATCCAGGGGTTCGTGCGGGCATCGCATCGGCTGCTCATCCGCGATCGCGCGCTGCGCGAGAAGCTGCATCCCGATTACGAGCCGCTGTGCCGGCGACTGGTCATGTCGGTGCCGTTCTTCAAAGCGGTACAACGCCCCAACGTCGCGGTGCTCACCGACGGTATCGAACGCATCGTGCCACAGGGCGTCATCACAAAAGATGGAGTTCTGCATGAGCTGGATATCCTGGTGTGTGCCACGGGTTTTGATGCTCATTCCTATTTGCGACCGATGGAGGTGATTGGCCGCGCCGGGGTGAAGCTCAGCGAGGTGTGGAGTGACGGGCCGCGCGCATACCGCGCCGTGGGCCTGGCCGGATTCCCGAACTTCTTTCTCCTGATCGGGCCGAACAGTCCGATCGGAAACAATTCGCTGATCTCTATCGCCGAGACGCAGGTGAAGTTCGCGATGCATTGGATCGACGAGATACGTTATGGCCGAGTTCAATCGGTGGCACCGACCGCGCATGCCGCGGATGCCTTCAACGCCGAGGTGCGCCGGGCCATGCCCAATACCGTGTGGTCCTCGGGATGTGACAGCTGGTATCTGGGAGCCGACGGCGTACCGGAGCTGTGGCCCTGGCCTCCCGTCGACTACCGCCGCACGCTCACCTCGCCGAATCGCGAGGACTTCGCAATCACTTAGACGTCGTGGATCGACAGCACCAGCCGGTCACCCGATCTCGAGGCCACCAGGCGCTGGTACGGCAAATCTGCGCCCACCGCGACCCCGCCCTGCCCATGCCATTGTGCAACGAGCCCATCCACCGCGCGAATCTGGTTGTCGTTCAGATCCTGTGCGCCACCAGCCAACAGCCAAAGCCTGATCACCCTTCTCCGTACGGCGGGCGCCAAATTGCGCAGACCCGAAACCTCCAGAGAACCCGTACCGGCGAAGGCCGCCCGCGCCTGCTCGTCGAGCGCATCCCCGTCCTCGCGTAGCGAGGCCGCCGTTCGGGCAAGGGCCTCGGCCACGCCGCCTCCGAGAACCTGCTCCAGTAACGGCAGCACCTCGTGACGCAGGCGCACCCGGACGAAGCGCGGATCGACATTGTGCGGGTCTTCCCATGGAGTGAGCCCCCATTCGGTGCAGGCTGCACGCGTCTCGGTGCGGCGAACATCCAGGAACGGGCGCCCCCAGGGGTCATCCCACGGGCGCATTCCGGCAATGGAACGTGCCCCCGATCCTCGCCCGAGTCCCAGCAGCACCGTCTCAGCCTGATCGTCGAGAGTATGGGCAAGAAGCACGGGCAGCCCGTCACTGGCCTTGCGCAGCGCGGCATACCGGGCAGTCCTGGCAGCCGCTTCCAGACCACCCGGGCCGTCAACGGCCACCGAAAGAACCAATGCGTCACGACATCCCAGGGCCAGCGCCCGATTCCGCGCCTGGGCCGCGACCTCGGCCGAGCCCTGCTGCAGCCCGTGGTCGACGATCAACGCGGTCACCGCCCAGTCCTGCCCGACGGCAGCCGCCGCGAGCGCCAGCGAGTCAGCGCCACCCGAGAGCGCCACGGTGATAGCGGTGGCATTCGGGAGGTGCTGCGCACCAAAGGCTTTGACAGCCCGCCGCAGCGCTAGAGAACTCGGGCGATCCATAGGTCCGGGTCCTCGATTTCGGCTGGCTTGGGCAACGTCTGGGGGTCTTGCCAGATGGTGTTGAAGCGCTCCATCCCCACCGTTCCCACCACATGGTCGACAAATCTCTTGCCACGGGTGTACTGACGCATCTTGGCATCCATGCCGATGAGCGCACGGATGACCCGTTGCAGCGGTGGCTGCTTGCGTGAACGCCGCGCCTCGAAGCGCGACCTTATGGATGCCACCGAGGGGACCACGGCGGGGCCAACCGCATCCATGACATGGTCGGCATGTCCTTCGAGAAGGGTGCCCAGCACCAGCAGACGATCCAGTGCATCCCTGCCGCTGTCGGATTGCATAGCGCGCAGCAAGTCGACAATCCCGTTCTCGCCCTGCCCCTTCGGGGATCGGACAAACTCGGCCAGCCTGCCGAGCATCCCGGCCACATCTTCTTCCTGTTCATGTGCGAGTGTTGCCAACGTGCCCGACATGTAGTCCGCCAGCCATGGATTGGCCGAGAACTGCACACGGTGCGTCACCTCATGCAGACACACCCACATCCGGAAATCACTTGGCCTCACCCGAAGCTGACGTTCCACCGCGATGATGTTCGGATACACCAGCAGTAACGCGCCCGCCCCTTCCGCCGTGAACGGGTCGTACTGTCCGAGAATGCCCGACGAGACGAAGGCCAGCACGGCGCCGGTTTGCGCCCCGGTGACGCGGCCGGACAAAAACCCCGAGGCGCCGCCGTCACCGCCGGCCATCACCCGCATGGACTCGGCTGCCGCCGTAATCCAGCTGGGGCGGTCAATGATCCGCGCCTCCGGAACCACCAGCCCATCGGCCAAGCCGGTGAGCTCACGCACCGGAGCTTCCGCACGCCGCGCCGCATCCGAGAGCTCAGCGATGGCCTGCTGGCGGGTGTACTCGGTGGTGGGCGGCGCGGGTCGTGCCAGCTTGGCGCCCACGGTGGCCGCGAACTCCCAGTTGACCATGCGGCCAACCGTCAACTCGGGACGCTCGGTTCCGGCTCCGCGCTTCGCGACGCGATCCGGCGTGGTCATCAGCTACATCCGCATGACCGCAGCACCGCCGCGGTGTTATCCACCGCGTTGCGCGCGGTGGGGGCGGTGGCCTGGTTCTGCATCAACGTGAAGGTGAGCACCCGGCCGCTGATGTCGGTGACCACACCTGCCAGTGTGTTCACCCCGGTGAGCGACCCGGTTTTGGCGCGCAACCAGCCCGCCGAGGTTTGGTTTTGGAGGACGAAGCGTTCCGAGAGTGTGCCGCTGCCGCCGGCGATGGGCAGCACATCCAGCAGCGGTCGCAGCTTCGGCTGATCGGGGCCAGCGGCCGCTCCGATGACCTCGTCGAGGGTGCGTGCCGTCACCCTGTCGTCCACCGACAACCCACTGGAATCACGCAATGTCAGGCCCGTGAGATCGATTCCTGCGCTGCGTAACTGGCTCGTGACGGCATCGACGGTTCCGGAGAAGGTCTGCGGTCGGCCCGATGCCAGCGCCACCTCGCGCCCGATTGTCTCTGCCATGACATTGTCGGAGGCATTCATCATCTCCCGCAGCCGCTCCATCAGCGGCGCCGACTGCACGGAAGCAATGGGTTTCGCTGTCGAGGGCGCAGCATCCAATCGCACCGTATCCGGGTCAGCCCCCAGCGCGATGGCGAGTGCACGCCCCGCGTCCAATGCGGGAGTGGTGGAACGGCGTGAGTCATAGTCGGTCGGCTGTGTGCGGCCGGCATCGAGCATCACGGCCTGGATCGGCGCGACGTCACCGCCGTCGATATCTGCCGGATCCCACCCGGGTGCCATCGACGGTCCGCCAAATCGGCTGATATCCACGGTGATTGAGGTGACGGTGACGCCCGACTTGCGCACCTGATCGGCAAGATCGCTGATACGGGCGGCATCGCGGTACCACGTGTCGGTGCCCGCCGGCGCCGCGCTGAGGATCGGGTCTCCGCCACCGACCAGTGTCACCAATCCGCGCTGCCCCGCGGTATCAGCGACTACCGAAGTGGTGAGTTTGGCGTCGCGCTCGAGGGTGATCAGCGCCGCCGCCGCGGTCAGCACCTTGTTGGTGGACGCCGGCACCATCGGCACGGTCGAACCCTGTTGCCACAACTCGCGGCCCGTCAGCGCATCGGTGACCCGGCCGGTGAACATCGCGAGCGCCGGATCGGCCAGCGCCTTGTCCAGCGCCTGCGCCAGCCCGTCCACCGTCGGAACCGGCGCGGAATCGGAAACCGGAACAACGCCGGGCTTGGGGCTGACGAGCACCGGCTCCGGATCGGCGCCCTGCAATTGATGGGAGGTGGCGGCTCCGGTGGTCAGCGAGGCCACAAGTACCAACGCGGCAATCGCCAGTACGACGGCGACGGCGAGCAGGACATGGGTAGAGCGCCGCCAGCGACGCGGATCAAGTGCCCTGGCGGTGACCATGCTCTGCAGGGTATCGCTATCCTGGTGCCCGCTGGACGAGCGCTTGCGCGAAGACTGACAGGCAGACTTGACAGGCTAAGTACCACCGACATTCAAGGAGCGGGTGTGGAGTTCGACGTCACCATCGAGATCCCCAAGGGTCAGCGCAACAAGTACGAGGTCGATCACGTGACGGGCCGGGTGCGTCTGGACCGCTACCTCTACACGCCGATGGCCTACCCCACCGATTACGGCTTCATCGAGAACACCCTCGGTGAGGACGGCGATCCGCTGGACGCCCTGCTGCTCCTGCCCGAGCCCGTCTTCCCGGGCGTGATCGTCGAGGCACGGCCCGTCGGCATGTTCAAGATGGTCGACGACGGCGGCGGCGACGACAAGGTGCTGTGTGTGCCCGCGGGCGATCCGCGCTGGGATCACATCCAGGACATCGGTGACGTGTCGAGCTTCGAGCTGGATGCCATTAAGCACTTTTTCGTGCACTACAAGGACCTCGAGCCCGGCAAGTTCGTCGAGGCCGCCGACTGGGTAGGCCGCGCCGAGGCCGAAGCCGAGGTCACCGCGTCGTTCGAGCGCCTCAAGACCCAGGGACACTAGCCCGGCATAGGCGCCTGGCACACGACGGCGAACACGTCGGTGCTGCTTTGGGCGACGGTCACTCCGTCAACGGTGATAGAACAGCTGATGGTGCCCTCACCGACCATGGTGACATTCATGGTCAGCGGAACGTCCCGACGTGTAATCGTCACCGAGACTGCCCACGGCTGCGAAACATTCGACACACGCACATAGTCGTTGTCCGTCATATAGGCGACATTGACCCCGCCGCCCTGACCACCCACGCTGTAGGTGACGCTCTTGCCGCCGTTCCCCGACCCCCCCGGGACCCTGACCCGTAGTGGGCACCGGGGTGGGCGCCTCGGTCGTGGTGGGCACCGGCGGCGCCTCAGTGGTCGTTGGCGTGGTTTCGACACCGGTGCTGGGGTTAGGCGGGGGTGGTGATGGCGGAGGTGGCTCGGTCGTCGTTATCGACGGCAAGGGGACGTCATTGGGCCCCGTCCAGGTCGTCGATGGTGTGACGGTGACCGTCGTCGGTGCGGCCACCTCAGTTCGGCGGGTGATGACCAGAATGGCGGTCAGCGCTATCGCCAGCACCGCCAGGATGCTGACGCCGGCGACTATCCACGGCCACTTCGGCGGTTTCGGATCCTCGGGATAGGGAACCGGTTCGCCGGGTGGCCATGGCTCCTGCGGGTACTCCTGCCAGGCCGGATCCGTCACTGTCCCCCACTCCTTCCCCAGTGCAACTGGGTGCAATGTTACGTCGCGTTAAACTCCTGCAAAATGCGCGGTCCCCCTCTAGCGAACAGCGGCGCCCCGTCGAATCATGGTTCTATGTTGATGCATCAGGGCATCGGCCGCGACACGTTCAACGAGATGCCCGACACCAAAGCGGTCCACGCGCTCTACGAGTGTGGTGGCAGCGTGACCTGGGCGCGGAAGATCGCCGCGGCCCGGCCGTTCGCCGATCACGATGCCCTGTTCCGGTACGCCGACAACGAGCTCTTCGCCCTGTCCGAGGAATCACTGGACGAGGTACTGATCGCCTACCCTCCGCTGGGCAGACGCCCGGGAAGCGCGCGTTCGCATGCCGAGCAGTGCGCGATCCGCGATGAAACCCCGGGAATGATGGCTGCGTTGCGGGCCGCCGCCCACCGGTACGAGCACCACTTCGGCCATCGCTTCGTCATGCACCTGTGCGGACAGGACGGCGCCTCCGTGCTGCGTGCGATCTCCGACCGCATGCACCACGACGTGGACACCGAGCGCAAGGTGACCCGCAACGAACTCGCAAAGATCAACCGCACCCGTCTGGAGCGCATGCTCGGCCCCGAGGGCGGTTACGACAACTGGTGAGCTAGCTGCGTGCTACGCCGCCAGCGGTACGCGTTGCGGCAGCAACGCGAACACGCGGCGTGCTGCACAACCGATATCCGTGGTGGGCGACGCCGGGATCAGGGTCACCCCGTCGGCGACACCGGCCAGGTAGATATCGGCGATCAGACCCGCCAGCCCTTCCGGCGTGCCCGCATACGACACCGCCGAGGGAACCCGCAGGCTCGCAAAATGCTTACGCGCGGATCGGGAATCGGCCTCGATGTGCACGTATACATCTAGGATGACTGCAGGTGCGTCCTTGCGCGCGGCGCGCAGCGCATGCCTGGCCCGCTGCGCCTGTTTGAGATCGGCGGCGTTGACGCGTGCGGTAACACCCGTTCCGCTGGTCAGCTCGTGCCAGCCGGCCACGTCGTCAGTGAAGACCCGAAACGTTTGATGTTGTGCTGCCACAGACGCCACGGTACTCACGAGGTCGCGGTAGAGCCATCGTTCAATTCCGGGTGAGCCGATCAGACCCGATCACACCGACGACTGCTCGGAGACCGGCGGCGTCGGTGCGCGTTCGGTCAGGTTGTCGATGACGCGTTGCACCCTCGGCATGAGCGAGTCGATATCCAATCCGAGCCAGTAAGGGATCGGATACATGAAATGTCGATTGAGACCTGGCAGGAGCCTGCTCAAGAAGTAGCCCAACCACGCTTCGGGACGCACCGGAGCCACCGCAAAGTTGTAGCGCGCCGCGCGGACCGTGGCCCGCGCAACCTGCGGCGGACCGATCAATTGATCCAGCACCCGCATCGGGGCGGAGGACTGGAAGGCCCTCATCACGTTATTCAGACGCTCACGTACATCATCGGGAAGATCCACGCCGGCCACGGTGGCGTTTACCCCAATGTTGGTGTTGATGAAGCCGGGACATACCGCGGACACCCCGATTCCCTTGGGGCCCAGTTCCATCCGCATGCACTCGCTCAACATCTTCACCGCCGCCTTGGAGGCAGAGTAGGCGGGAAAGATCGGCGTCGGAGTGATGGCCCCCGCCGAGGCGATGTTGACGATTTGACCGCCACGACCGCGTTCGGCCATCTGCTTGCCAAAGACACGCCCGCCATATGCGACACCGAACACGTTGACCCGGAACTGCTTTTCCCAGTGCTCTTGTTCGAGGTCGAAGAAGCGGCCGCCAACCATGATGCCCGCGTTGTTCACCAGCACATCAGGGACCCCGTATTCGGCCCGCACCTGATCGGCGAATCGCTCCCATGCCGATGGATCGGTGACGTCGAGCTGGAAAGCAACGGCACGCAGCCCCTTGTTGTGAATAATCTCCGCCGTTTCCTGGGCGGTGGTCAGATCGAGATCCGACGCCACCACCTCCGCACCGCCCCTGGCGAATTGGATGGCGATGGCCCGCCCGATGCCGCTGCCGGCGCCGGTCACCACAACAAGATCTGGTTTACGTGCGGGGAGCAGCCTCATCCCACGACCTCCTTGTTGCGCTTACGCCGCGATGCCACCTTCACCACGGGCGCCACCGTCTCGCTGCCGTAGCGATAGTTGTCCAACCGGAAGTATTTGTTGTGGAAGTACATCTCGCCGAAACCGCCTGGCCGGAAAGGCGAATCACCGTGATTGTCGATGTAGTAAGTGTTGGCCGTCGAACATGCCGGCGAGAGCCACAGGTGATTCTTGTTGCGCTGGTGCATCTTGCGGAAGTAGGCCTGATGCACGTCCTGCTTGACCTCGGCGGTGGTGGCACCGCGTTTCTTGGCCTCCGCGATAACCCGGGCCGCGTGCGCGGTCGTCGATTCGATAAGCATGTGATACGGCCCGAACACATAGCCGTACGGTCCGAGAACAAGGAAGAAGTTAGGGTACTCGGGAATCGAAACACCCTGGTAAGCCTGATAGCGGCTCTCCTGGAAGAATCGTTTCAAGTCCTTGCCGCCTCGCCCGGCGGTCGGGAAGGCCGGCATGTGATCCCAGATCGCGAATCCCGTGGCACAGATCAATACATCTACTTCATGCTCGACGCCGTCCGCGGTCAGCAGACCCTTCTCGGTGATCCGCTGAATCGGTTCGGTCACCAAGTCCACATTGGGCCGGTTGAACGTCTTGAGGTAGGTGTTAGAGAACGACGGACGCTTACAGCCAAATCCGTAATAGGGCAGCAGCTTCTCGCGGGTCACCGGATCGTCGACCTGTGTACGCATCCAGGAGCGAATCCTGTTGGCCATGGCCATCGATGCCGATTCGACGTATTTGGAGTCGAGGTTGAAAACAGCATCCGGAATGTACGCGGTGCTGAGGTTGATCGCGTGGCGAATCCCCTTGGCGACACCAGGGAATCCGAACAGTGCCCGCCAGAACGCGTTGTACTTCAAGTCAGGTTTGGGCCCCACATAGATGGGCGTGCGCTGAAAGACGGTGAGGTGGCCAACCTCCGGGGCGATCTCGGGAACGAGCTGCAGCGAGGTAGCCCCGGTTCCGATGACCGCCACCCTCTTCCCGGCAAGCTGAACATCCTTGTCCCACAGCGCGGTATGCATCAGCACACCCTGATAGGAATCGATACCGTCTATTTCTGGGAGCTTGGGTTGCTCAAGTCCGCCGGTCGCGGCAATCACATGCCGAGCAGTGATGACGGTGTCATCGTCCAGGGTAAGAGCCCAGATATTTTGCGACTCATCAAATTCCTGACGAACGACGCGCGTATTGAACCGGATCTTGCGCCGCAGGTCGTGCTTGTCGACAAGCTCGTTGGCGTACTCCTCGAGTTCATTACCCGGGGTAAAGAACTTCGACCAGGTGGTCTTCTGGTCGTAGGAAAAACTGTAGATAAAGGTCGGGATATCAACGGCCACGCCCGGATACTTGTTCGCGTGCCAGGTGCCGCCGGCGGCCCCCCACTTCTCCAAAATCACGAAATCGTGAACTCCCCTTTTGGTGAGCTCAACACCTGCTCCGATACCGCCGAAACCGGCTCCGATAATCACGACTTCATGGTCGGGAACAACCCGTTCCCGACCGTTGGCTTCGCTACCCCGCGCACGTGTACTAGTCATTCGACGTCCTTGTCAGTCCGACCCAGTGATGTATCGGACCGAAAGTATCACGTATTATGAGTTACGGATACTGCGATTCGGCGTCACGCCACCAGGAAGTCCGGCAGTGGCCGCGGGTCATCGGCGGGCCCCACCTGTCCGTCCCGCTCGACATAGGTCAGGGTCGGGCCATGGTGGACAAGCTGACCGATCGCATCGACGAGGCGCGCGATGTCACCCGCGGTAGTGCCCAGCCCGACGCTTGCGCGTAGCGCTCCACCCGGAGCGCCCAATCTGGCCAGCAGCGGATGCGCGCAGAACCTGCCGTCGCGCACTCCGACTCCATGTTCGGCCGACAGATACGCGGCGGCCACCGACGGCGTGTATCCGGCGACCGTGAAGGACACAATGCCCAGTACATCTCGGCCACCTTCCCAAATGCGAAGAGTGTCAACGCCTTCGATCGCCTCGAGCCCTTCCCGAAGTTGGGCGGTGAGCGCTTCTTCGAGTTGACTTATCTCTCCCAGCGCGTCCAATGCCTCACATGCTGCCGCCACGGCGGCAACGCCGACCACATTGGGAGTGCCCGCCTCATGCCGCTGCGGTCCGACGAGCCACTCGGCCTCGTCGATACTGACATTGCGCACCGCACCCCCGCCCGCCAGATACGGTCGCGCGGCGTCGAGCCAGTCACTTTGTCCGACAAGGACTCCGGCACCAAATGGGGCGTACAGTTTGTGCCCGGAGAACGCGAGGTAATCGATTCCGGCTGCCGCCAGGTCGATGCGACGATGCGGAACCAACTGCGCACCGTCAACGGCGATCCTCGCGCCGTGCCGGTGGGCAACGGCAGCGAGTTCAGCCAATGGCAGCACCTCGCCGGTGACATTCGATGCGCCGGTAACGGCCAGCAGCGCGGCGGGCTGCCGGGAGAGTTCCTCATCCAGCGCGGCGACGGTGTCCGCGACGGTAGCCCGATGTGCTGCCACTCGAGCGCCATATCGCTGCCAGGTCAGCAGGTTTGCATGATGTTCGATATCAAGCACCACCACATTTGGGTGTCGCCGGCTTTCAGAATCCGCCCCACCCGGCACCGCCGAAGCGAGCAGATTAAGCGAGTCGGTGGTGTTGCGGGTAAAGATCACGTGCTGGCCGGGGGCTGCTCCCACGAAACGTCCCACCGTTTCCCGAGCACCCTCGTACACCGCCGTGCACACGCGCGAGGCATATCCGGCGCCACGGTGCACGCTGGCGTAATACGGCAGCAACTCGTTGACGCGGTCCGCGACATCGCCGAGCGCGGGTGCGCTCGCCGCGTAGTCGAAATTGGCGTACCTGATCCAACCACCTTGAGCCAGAGGCACTTTGACGTCTGCCCCGACGACGCGCGCGGCCGGTCGCTCAGCCCCAGATTGTGCGGACACTGACATGTGACATCCCATCTCACCGGACCCGCCCGGCGAGTCCACGCTTGCCACGCCCGGTTGAGCGCGGCCAGGTCGTCACCTGGAGCACCCCACCGTGGAGGAGGGTTGCCGACCAGCTAGCCAGGGCTTGTCGCTGGTTCTCATGACCTGAGGGCAGTGTGCCCACCGGGCACTGCCATCGTCAAGCGCATTGCGCAGGGTGATTTCAAATGCGCGATGTCACGTCGTTGATCCGGTCCGATTTTCCGATCCCCGCGCCGTAGGGCACACTGACTAGCGGAGGGGAGTATTCCTTCGCTGCGGTGTCGTCATCACATCGGCCATTGTCGGACCGGTCGGTGCCGCGGGCCGGTCACGTATCGGCGGAAGAGACCTCCGGCGTTTTGGCGACCGGAGGTTATTCAATGCAGGTATCCCAGCTCGAGTGGATCATCACGCTGGCCGTCACGGTCGCGATCTTGCTGGTCGATGTCGTGGTGATCGGTAGGCGCCCTCATGAGCCCACCGTCCGCGAGACCGCTACTGCCCTGAGCATCTATATAGGGCTCGCCGTGGCCTTCGGTCTGTGGGTGTGGTTCTTCCACGGCAGCCAGTTCGGGCTGGAGTTCTTCGCAGGCTGGCTCACCGAGTACAGCCTGTCGGTCGACAACCTGTTCATCTTCCTGATCATCATGGCCAGCTTCAAAGTTCCCCGTGTCTATCAGCAGGAAGCACTGCTGATCGGCATCATTTTGGCGCTGATCTTCCGCGGCATCTTCATCGCGCTGGGTGCGGTGGCCATCGAGCAGTTCTCCTGGATCTTTTATCTTTTCGGCGCGTTCCTGGTGTACACCGCGATCAACCTGGCCCGGGACACCGAGCACGACGACGACGCCGATAACGCCGTGGTGCAGTTCGCCCGCAAGCACCTGCGGACCACCGATAAGTGGGACGGCCTGCGACTGTGGGTCCGGGATAACAGTGCGAACGGCGCCAGACTCATCACGCCGATGTTCCTGGTGATCGTGGCGCTGGGCACCACCGACCTTCTCTTCGCCCTGGACTCGATCCCCGCGATCTACGGGCTCACCAAGGAGCCCTATCTGGTGTTCACGGCCAACGTGTTCGCCCTTATGGGTCTGCGCCAGCTCTACTTCCTACTGGGCGACATGCTCAAGCGTCTGGTGTACCTGTCTCAGGGACTGGCCTTCATCCTGTTCTTCATCGGCGTCAAACTGATCCTGCACGCGCTACACGAGAACGAGTTGCCCTTCATCAACGGCGGCGAGCCGGTGCACGTACCCGAGATCCCCACGCTGGCAAGCCTTGCGGTGATCGTCGTGACGCTGCTGATCACCACCGGCGCCAGCCTGTACAAGACTCGGCGCACTGCCAAAGAGGACTAGTGCCCAGCGCCTGCACGGTGAACGGCGCGGACCTCCGTGGCAAACTTGGCTGCGACGGGCTCACCGTGCCCGCGGGAGCGCCTCCGCGCGGCGGCGAGCCCAGCCGCAGCCGGACCGATAGGCTCGCTGCCGTACCCCTCCAGGCCCATAGATCCGACGCGGAAATTAACGAGGAGCAGCGTGACCGGCCCCGACGAGTCACCCACTAACCGCACGGGCGAAGAGGCTCCCCAGCCCGCCGTTCAGGAAGCCCCGGGCCATCCGGTGCCACCGCAGTACCTGCTCGGCAGGTCGGCCCCTCCGGCCCGGACACTGATCGACATCCTCTACTCAACGGCCGCGGAGCACCCCGATGCGCCCGCCATCGATGACGGCACCATCCAGCTCACGTATTCAGAGCTGATCGTCGACGTCGAGGCAAGCGTCGAGTGGCTCGGGGCACGCGGAATCGGGCGCGGTGATCGCGTTGGTATCCGAATGCCCTCCGGCAGCTACTCGCTCTACGTGGCGATCCTGGCCACCCTGGCCGCTGGAGCCGCGTACGTTCCGGTGGACGCCGACGATCCGGACGAACGTGCCGCGCTGGTTTTCGGCGAGGCACAAGTGGCCGCGGTGATCACCCCCGACGGTCTCGTTCGTGGACCCGGATCCTCGAGGGGCTGGCGCGCCGCCAAACCCACACCACGCGACGACGCCTGGATCATCTTCACCTCTGGTTCCACCGGCACCCCGAAGGGTGTGGCGGTGACACATCGCAACGCGGCGGCCTTCGTCGATGCGGAAGCGCAGATGTTCTTGCCGGACAATCCGATCGGTCCGGATGATCGGGTACTCGCCGGGCTCTCTGTGGCCTTCGACGCCTCCTGCGAGGAAATGTGGCTCGCCTGGCGCTACGGCGCCTGCCTGGTACCCGCGCCGCGTTCCCTGGTACGTAGCGGTATGGATCTGGGTCCGTGGCTGGTGTCCCGCGATGTCACCGTGGTGTCGACGGTGCCCACATTGGCCGCGTTGTGGCCGGCCGAAGCGCTGGAGGCGGTGCGGTTGCTGATCTTCGGCGGCGAAGCCTGCCCACCGGATCTGGCCGAACGACTGGCCACCGGCGAGGACGGTGCCGCACGCGAAGTGTGGAACACCTACGGCCCCACCGAGGCGACCGTGGTGGCCTGCGCCGCGCGGCTCGACGGAGTGAGCCCCGTCAGCATCGGGTTGCCCCTTCCGGGCTGGGATTTGGCTGTTGTGGATCCGCAAGGCAACCAAGTCGGCTACGGCGAGGTCGGTGAGCTCGTCATCGGCGGCGTCGGACTGGCCAAATACCTCGATCCCGAAAAGGACGCCGAAAAGTACGCTCCGCTGCAGACTCTGGGTTGGTCGCGGGCCTATCGCAGCGGTGATCTGGTGCGCTTGGAGCCCGACGGTCTGTACTTCCAGGGCCGTGCCGACGACCAGGTGAAGGTCGGTGGCCGCCGCATCGAACTCGGTGAGGTGGATGCGGCACTGGTCAATCTGCCCGGTGTGAGTGGTGGCGCGGCCGCGGTGCGCAAGACCGCCAGTGGCACCCCGCTGTTGGTCGGCTACATCGCCAGCGCCGATCCCAACTTCGATATCGCCGCGGCCCGCGCCAGCCTGGCCGAATCGCTTCCCGCCGCGCTGGTGCCGCGACTGGTCAAACTTGACGAGCTGCCCACGCGCACATCGGGAAAGGTCGATCGCAACGCACTGCCCTGGCCACCGCCGGGCGCGGATACCGACGACGACGCAACCGAATTGGGCGGCACCATGGGCTGGCTTGCCGGACTGTGGCGCGACATCCTGGCTGCCTCGATCGACGGACCCGAAGCCGACTTCTTCGCTCTCGGCGGCGGATCGTTGTCCGCCGCACAACTGGTCGCGGCGTTGCGGCAACGCTATCCGCAGGTGACCGTCGCGAACCTGTACGACCAGCCGCGGCTCGGATCGCTGGCCACTTATCTGGATGAGCTCGCCCCTCCCGTCGAGGTCGAACCCCGGATCGTGAAACCGGTGCCCCGGCTCACCGAGTTGGCGCAGTTGGTGGCGACCATCCCACTGACCACCCTCACCGGCCTGCAATGGGCCACATGGCTGGCCCTGGCCAACAACGTGTTCGCAGCATTCAGCAATGTGCCCTGGCTGGTCACGGTCAACTGGTGGGTGCTACTGGCAGCGTTCCTGCTCTTCATCACTCCCCTGGGTCGCATGAGTATCACCGTCATCGGGGCGCGACTGCTGCTCTCCGGGGTCAAGCCGGGGACGTACGAGCGCGGCGGAAGCGTGCACCTGCGCGTGTGGATCGCCGATCGCCTCGCCACCGCGAGCGGTGCCGAAAACCTCTCCGGCGCACCGTGGATGGTGTATTACGCCCGCGCACTAGGCGCCCGGGTAGGCAATGGGGTCGACCTGCATTCGTCACCACCGGTGACGGGCTGGCTGGAACTCGGCGACCGCAGTTCCGTTGAACCCGAGGTCGACTTGTCCGGGCATTGGGTTGACGGCGACAAGTTCCATGTCGGCCCGATCGTCATCGGCGAGGACGCCACTGTCGGGGCCCGCACCACCCTGTTGCCGGGAGCGGTCATCGGTAAGAACGCCGATGTGGCACCGGCTTCCGGTGTCGTCGGACGAGTCAAGAACGGTCAGTACTGGAAGGGCTCACCGGCCGTGAAGTCGGGCAAGGCCCGCCATCCCTGGCCTGATTACCGTCCGCCCCGCGCCGGGCAATGGGTACCGATCTATGGGGTGACGTCAATTCTGCTGGGCGGACTGCCCCTGCTTGCGCTGGCCGCCGGGCTAGGCGTGGTGGCCTTCGGCATCAGGAATACGGCAACGATCTGCCAGGCCGTGGTGCCCGCGCTCATCTGGACGCCGGGGGCGGCGCTGGTCAGCGTGGTTGTGTATGCCGCCATCACCGTTGTGCTGGTGCGGCTGCTGTCGATCGGCGTGCACGAGGGTTATCACCCCGTCCGCAGCCGGCAGGGCTGGCAACTGTGGGCCACCGAGCGCCTCATGGATGCGGCCCGGAACTACCTGTTCCCCATCTATGCCAGCCAACTGACCCCATGGTGGCTGCGCATCCTGGGGGCGAAGATCGGCAAGGACACCGAGATTTCGACGGCCCTGCTGGTGCCGAAGTTCACCGAGGTCGACGACGGTGCGTTTCTGGCCGACGACACTATGGTCGCGTCGTACGAGTTGGGCGGCGGCTGGATCCACATCGCCAAGGCCAGAATCGGCAAGCGCGCATTCCTGGGAAACTCGGGGATCACCCAACCGGGACGCAAGGTTCCCAATGACGCGCTGGTCGCCGTCCTGTCCGCCACTCCGCATAAGGCGAAGTCGGGCTCGTCGTGGATCGGTAGCCCACCAAAGCGGTTGCGAAGAAAGGCCGATGGTGCTGATTCCGCGCTTACCTTCGAGCCACCGTTCCGCCTTAAGGTGATGCGGGGAATCGTGGAGACCTGCCGCATCATCCCGATCATCGTGACGTTCGGGATCGGTGTCGGGGTGCTGCTGGCTCTGCAGACAATCGCCATCCGGTTCAACTTCTGGGTTGCCGGTGCACTGAGCGGCGTGGTGCTGCTGGTCGCCGGTGCCGTGGCTGGTGTGGTGAGCGTCGTGGCCAAGTGGGTTGTGGTCGGGCGCACCAAGGCCGTGGAAAAACCGCTCTGGTCCTCGTTCGTCTGGCTTAACGAGGTCGCCGACACCTTCGTGGAAACCGTTGCCGCCGTGTGGTTCGCACGTGCCGCGTCGGGGACGGTGATGCAGAACTGGTGGCTACGCGGCCTGGGCGCCAAGATCGGCCGCGGAGTGTGGTGCGAGACGTATTGGCTGCCCGAGGCCGATCTGGTGACCCTGGGCAAGGGAGCGACCGTGAACCGCGGCTGCGTGGTGCAGACGCACCTCTTCCACGACCGGATCATGCGGATGGACACCGTGACCCTCGGTGAGGGCGCCACCCTCGGCCCGCACTGCGTGGCACTTCCCGCCGCCGAGCTGGGTGCCGGCGCCACCGTCGGTCCGGCATCACTGGTCGTCCGCGGTGACGTCGTACCCCCGTCGACCAGGTGGCAGGGCAACCCCATTTCTCCATGGGGCAAACTGGATCCGATGGCACCGAAGAAGCCCAAGGGCGGCAAGGTTTCCCCCGGTAAGAATTCCGGGGCCGCATGACCAAACCAGGCAAGAAGGCGGCCAAGCGGCTACCCCCACGGCCTCCCGTCATCGATCCCTATCTGCCACAAAACGGCAACTACGGATATCGGGTGTCACGCTATGAGCTGGAGCTGGAGTACAAGGTCGCCATCAACCGGCTGACCGGTACCGCGACGATCACGGCCGTCACCCTTGCCACCCTCAAGGAATTCACCCTTGACCTTGCCGATGCCCTCGGCGTCTCAAAGGTGACCGTGAACGGCAGGCGTCCAGAGCATTTCGGGCACCGCGCCGGAAAGATCACCATCAAGCTGGTGACCGCCATCCCAGCGGGAGCTGCCATGACCATCGTCATACGGTATGGCGGATCACCTCGGGCCATCAACAGCGTGTGGGGCGACGTCGGATTCGAGGAGCTGTCCAACGGGGTGCTGGTGGCCGGGCAGCCTAACGGCGCGGCATCCTGGTTCCCCTGTGACGACCATCCCAGCTCCAAGGCAAGCTATCGATTCGTCATCAGCAGTGACAGCCCATATTGTGTTGTCTCCAACGGGGAGTTGGTATCCCGTCGAGTCCGGGCCGCGCACACAACCTGGACATACGAACAGCCCGAGCCGATGGCGCCGTATTTGGCGACACTACAGATCGGCGACTACCAGACGATCAAGCTCGCGAAGAACCCGATCTCGATGAATGCCGCGCTGCCCTCACGGCTGCGCGAACGGTTCGAGCATGACTTCGGCAGGCAGCCCCAGATGATGAAGCTGTTCATCAAACAGTTCGGCCCTTACCCGTTCGCGGCCGGGTACACCGTGGTGGTCACCGACGATGATCTCGAGATTCCTCTTGAAGCGCAAGGTATTTCAGTGTTCGGGGCAAACCATTGCGACGGGGAGCGACACTCCGAGCGCCTGGTGGCACACGAGTTGGCGCATCAGTGGTTCGGCAACAGCGTCACCGCCCGCCGCTGGCGCGATATCTGGCTCCACGAAGGGTTTGCCTGTTACGCCGAATGGCTCTGGTCTGAAGAGTCCGGGGGGCCGTCCGCCGATGCCCGCGCCCGCCACTATCACCAAAAACTGAAAGATCTCCCCCAAGATTTGATTCTGGCTGATCCCGGCCCACAGCTTATGTTCGATGATCGCGTGTACAAGCGTGGAGCGCTGACGTTGCACGCGTTGCGATTACGACTCGGTGACACAAAATTCTTCGCACTGCTGCAGGACTGGACCACCCGTTACCGGCACAGCACCGTCATCACCGACGACTTCACCGGCCTAGCGGCCGCCTACTCGGACGAATCGCTCCGGCCATTGTGGACAACGTGGCTGTACGAGAAGCAGCTCCCGGCCTTGGACCGGAAGTGACCGACGCCGGCCCCAGCACCCGCTCCAGCGTCGCACGGATCGGCGTGGCCACTGCTATCAGCGCTATCTGCGGGTACACCGTGCTGTACCTTGCCGCGCGCGAACTGGGCCCCTCCTTGTTTTCGGTGTTCGGAGTCTTCTGGGGCGCATTCGGTCTGGTGACTGGCGCCGCAAACGGGCTGCTGCAGGAGACCACTCGCGAAGTGCGGCTATCGCTGGCGCAGCGCGAACGTTCTCCACTGGACACCACCCTGCCGATCAGGATCGCCTTTGCCTTCGCCATCGCGTCCGCCGTAGGGGTCGTCGGCACCGCACCATTGTGGGCATCGCATGTGTTCACCGAGTTCCGTTGGCTCAGTGTGGCATTGCTTGCCGGCGGACTAGCCGGATTCTGCATGCACGCGACAACCCTAGGCGCGCTGGCGGGATCGAGCCGCTGGACTCAGTACGGCGTTCTGATGGTGACCGATGCAGGAATTCGTCTGGTGGTAGCGGTTGTCACGTTCGCGGCCACCCTCGGTCTCGTCGGCTATCTCTGGGCGACGGTGGCCGGATCGATGTCATGGTTACTACTCACCGCGATCTCCAAGCCGACCCGCGAGGCACTCAAGGTACCCGCACTCGTCGACACCATGGAATTCCTGCGCGGGGCCCGGCATTCGATCGCCGCAGCCGCCGCCAGTGCGGTGTTGGTGATGGGTTTCCCCGTGCTATTGCAGTCGACGGCAGGCGATCTGGGCCCCACCGGCGGGGTGGTGATCCTGGCCGTCACGCTGACCCGTGCACCGCTACTGGTGCCGCTGACTGCGCTGCAGGGCAACCTCATCGCCCACTTCGTCGATGCGCGGGACCGCCGCCTCACTGCACTCATCACGCCGGCCATCATCATCATCGGCGTCGGCGCGGTGGGCATTGCACTCGCGGCGTCCGTCGGCCCGTGGCTACTACGGACGGTGTTCGATCCGGCGTATCAGGCGGGCGGCCCGCTCCTGGGCTGGCTCACCGCCGGTGCGGTGATGATCGCGCTGTTGACGTTGACCGGGGCGGCCACCGTGGCACATGCCCGACACCTCGCGTACTCAGCGGGATGGGTTGGTGCGACAGTGGTCTCGGCGCTGCTGTTGCTGTTGCCGCTCGCTTTGGAGGAACGAACGGTCATCGCGTTGATCGGCGGACCCGTCGTCGGGATCGTGGTGCATCTGGCCGCGCTCGCATTCTGGCGGGACCCAGAAACCACCGACGAGATCATCGACTGAACGACCTCTGAACGAGCGCGTCAGATCCCCGCGGCGTGCTCCAGCTCTACCAGCGCGGCCTCGAGGCCGTCGGCCATCTCGTCGATGTCCGCGGCTACCTCCGGTGTGGTGACGAATCCGAAATCCAGATGCTCCAGATAGGAGAAGCAGGTGATGTTGAGGGCCACGTCCATGACGGGCGGGCCCAGCGGAATCAAAGACTCGAGCTTGGCACCGGCCATGTACAGCGGGAACGATGGACCAGGAACGTTGGAGAGCACCAGGTTGATGGGTGCCAGATTCCGGGATAGCCCGCTGGCGGTGTAGGCCCGCGCCGCCAGCTGCAGCAACCCGGGCGGCGTGGTGTCCGTCAATCCCATGATCTGGTGGGCCGACATCGCCCGCGCCATTTCCTTGGCGCCCTGGGTCCCCTCGTAGATGGCCCTGATCCGCTCGGCCGGGTCATCGATATCGGTCGCCAGGGTCACGGTCATCGAACTGACTTGATTGCCCACCACCCCATCGGTTTCCTCGGTGCGCACCGACACCGGAATCTGCACGATCAATGGCTTATCCGGCAGCTCGTCACGCTTGAGCAGGTAGTCGCGGACCGCGCCGGCAACGATCGCCAGCACCACGTCGTTGACCTTGACCCCGAACGCATCCTTGAGCGCCTTGACCCGCGCCAATTCGAGGCGCGCCCCGGAGACCCGGCGATGCGGTGACACCGGCGCATTGAATCGGGTGTGCGGCGCCTCGAAGTATCCGGGAGATTTGCGTTCCATACCGAAAACCGCCAGCTGCTGGCGGACCGTCTGCTGGACCAACCGGACCACCCGATAGGGCGTCTTGACACCCACGTTGACCAGGGCGCTCAGCAAGATGCGCTCACGACTGGGCAGGCCCAGCCCGACCAACGATCCCACGGTGTCGTCCGGCGCCGGGCGCGGCTCCGGGGCGATGTCGAGCAGAATCTCGCCCAAACCCGCGCCCGAGACGCCATCGACGATGGCGTGATGCATCTTGGTCAGCGTGGCAACGCGCCCGCCCTCAACCCCCTCGATGACCCAGAGCTCCCACAGCGGCCGCGACCGGTCGAGCTTGTAGGACATCAGCCTGCCGACCAGTTCTTCGAGTTCCTTGCGGCCGCCGGGGGCGGGGACGCCGATGCGGCGGATGTGGAAATCAGGGTCGAGTTCCTCGTCCTCCACGAACCACGGACGGTCCAAACCCAGCGGGACATCGGTGACCCGCCATCGCAACTGCGGCATCGACGGCAGCCGCTCCACGATGAGACCGCGCACCCGTTCAAAGCTGTAATCGGGGGCATCGCTGGGGTCGAAGATCGACAGTCCCCCAATGTGCATATGCCAACCCGACGTTTCGGCGTGCCAGAACGCCGCATCTACCCCAGACAGCCGCTGCATGGCCGAAACATTAGTGCCGCCGACCTTCCCTTCTGCCGGAATGGCCGGACTCGTCGGGGCCGGGCGGAGCCGACGTTCACCGGTGGGTTACCGGTGCTACCTTGATCCCAGTGAGCAACACCGGTAACAGCGACGTCTGGCTGGTCATCCCCGCCTACAACGAGGGACCAGTCATCGCCGACGTCATCGCCGCGGCGCTCGGCACCTTCCCCAACATCGTCTGCGTGGACGACGGCAGCGCCGACCGTACCGCCGCACTCGCGCACGGCGCGGGCGCACACGTGGTCCGCCACCCCGTCAATCTCGGCCAGGGCGCGGCGATACAGACCGGGGTCGAATACGCGCGTGCACAGCCCGGGGCTCAGATCTTTGTGACCTTCGACGCCGACGGCCAGCATCAAGTCAAGGACGTGGTGGCCATGGTGGACAGGCTGCGACTGGAACCCCTCGACATCATCGTCGGCACCCGCTTCGGTGCCGGATCGGCACCGGGCCACGTACCCCTCATCAAACGCATCGTGCTGAAAACCGTTGTGCTGCTGAGCCCGCGCACCCGCCGCCTCAACCTGACCGACGCTCACAACGGACTGCGCGTCTTCAACCGGACCGTCGCCAACGGACTCAACATCACCATGAACGGCATGGGCCACGCCAGCGAGTTCATCGCGATGATCGCCGAAAATCATTGGCGGGTGGCCGAACAGCCGGTCGATATTCTGTACACCGAGTATTCGATGGCCAAGGGCCAATCGCTGATCAACGGGGTCAACATCATGTTCGACACCGCGTTCCGCCGGAGGTTGCCGTGATCACCTGGATTCAGCCGCTGCTGATCGTCGCGGTCCTGCTGTTGCTGGTGTATCTCTTGCGTTCGCGCAGCACCGCGCAGGCCAAGGCCTGGGTGAAGCTCGGGTTCGTGGTCTTCGTGGTCGCGGGTATCTACGCCATCCTGCGGCCCAATGACACCACCACGCTGGCGCATTGGCTCGGCTTGGGCCGCGGCACCGACCTGATGCTCTACGCGCTGATCATCGCGTTCGCGTTCACAACACTCAGCACCTACCTGCGTTTCAAGGATTTGGAGCTGCGCTATTCGCGGCTCGCGCGTGCCGTCGCGTTACGCGGCGCCGAGCCCCCGACGGGCGACGTTGCTTCGGAGCTAGCTCCGGAAAAAGTCGACGGTCCTTCCGATTCCGTCCGCTAGCGCCACCTTCGGCTCCCATCCCAACACGCTCTTGGCCAGGCGGACGTCCAGGCAAGACTGACGCAGATCGCCCAGCCGGGGCGGATGAAACTCCGGATCGTCCGGTGCCCCGGCGGCCGCGGCCACCAGCGAATGCAGCTGCCGGTCGCTGGTTTCGACTCCGGTACCGACGTTGAACCGCTGTCCCCCGCCGTCCGGACCGGAGGCGCGCACGAAGGCGTCCACCACGTCGTCGACGAATACGTAGTCCCTGGTGTTTCCGCCGTCCCCGAACACCTTGGTGACGCGACCCGACAGCAGCGCCTGCGCGAAAATGGCGACGACACCCGCCTCGCCGTGCGGATCCTGGCGCGGCCCATAGACATTGGCCGGAGCGATATGTGAGCACTCCAGCCCGTACAGATGCCGGAAGGTGTTGAGGTAGATCTCTCCGGCCACCTTGCCCGCGGCATATGGCGAATGCGGATCGGTGGGGACGGATTCGCCGGTGGGGATCTGCTCGGGAGTGCCGTAGATCGAGCCGCCCGATGAGGTGTGCACGATCTTGCGCACGCCTGCCTTGCGGGCGGCGTCGGCCAGCCGCACCGTACCGACCACATTGACGGAGGAGTCGAACTGCGGATCGGCGACCGAGTGGCGCACATCGATCTGCGCGGCCAGGTGGAAGATCACCTCGGGCGAGAACTCGGCCACAACGGCATCCAGATCTGCCTCAACGATGTCGTCCTTGACGAAGGTGAAGGCGGAATGCGCCTCGGCGGCCTCCAGATTCGACACCTTGCCGGTGGCGAGGTTATCCAGGCCCGTTACCTCGTGCCCGTCCGCCAACAGCCGGTCGACCAGCGTCGATCCGATAAATCCTGCGGCTCCGGTAACCATTGCCCGCACGTGGCGACTCCCTCTTTATTCACATAGCTCGCGGCATTCGGCCCCACCCTACCGACCGTGCCTGATGTTCTTCCCGCAAGCGTTCATCGCTAGTCTCGGGCCCTGATGCCTTTCGCCAGAACCAACCGCGTTGCCGTTGCCGCAGCGGCTCTCATCGTGGTGCACCTCGTGGTGCGCAGCGTGCTGGCGTTCGGCGGAGATTTCTATTGGGATGACCTGATCCTGGTCGGCCGCGCCGGTACACAGGGCCTGTTCTCGCCCTCGTACCTGTTCGATGACCACGATGGACACGTCATGCCCGCAGCGTTCTTGCTGGCCGGCATCCTCACCAAGCTCGCCCCATTAAATTGGTTCTGGCCCGCGCTGAGCCTGGTGATCCTGCAGGCGTTGGCGTCCCTGTCGCTGCTGCGGGCGCTGCGCGTGATCCTGAGCTGGCGGCCCGTGTTACTTGTTCCGCTCACGTTCGCACTGTTCACGCCGCTGGCAATCCCCGGTTTCACCTGGTGGTCGGCCGCGCTGAATTCCCTGCCCATGCTGACCGCGATGTGCTGGTTCGTCGCCGACGCGGTGCTGCTGGATCGCACCGGAAACCGTCGGTACGCCGTGACGGCGATGTGTGCGTTCCTCGGGGGTCTTCTGTTCTTCGAGAAGTCGGTGGTCATTCCCTTCGTCGCGTTCGCGGTGGTGACGCTGCTGGCGTACCTGCGCGGCGACGGGTGGTCGGCGCTGGAGCGGACATGGCGCCGAGGTGCGGTGCTGTGGGGTCCGGCAGGAGCCCTTACCGGGGCATGGATCGCGCTTTACCTGGTGGTGGTGGACCAGAAGCGTTGGAGCACCGATCTGTCGATGACGTGGTCGCTGCTCCAACGCTCATTCACGCACGGGGTGCTTCCCGGATTGGTGGGTGGTCCGTGGCATTGGGATCGTTGGGTGCCCAGCTCCCCGTGGGCCGAGCCATCGTCATTCGTGATCTGGCTGGGGGCATTGGCGCTCGCCGCGACCGTGGCGCTGACCTGTTTCCGCAAGCATCGGCTTGGGCTGGTCTGGCTGACCTTGCTGGGGTATCTGGCGGCCAGTGAGGTGCCGATTTATCTCATGCGTTCGTCGGCATTCACGGCGCTGCTGCTCGCGCAGACCTTGCGGTATCTGCCGGATCTGGTGGTCGTCGCGACGCTGCTGGCGGCGGTGGGTCTCACCGCCCCGAACCGGCCGGGCAGTACGAGCCTGGACAGTTCTGCTAGACGCACCGCCGTGGTCGCGCTGACGCTGGCGTTGTTCGTGGGGAGCAGCCTGGTATCCACGGCCAACTACTTACGCAGCTGGCGCAACAATCCCGCCTCGCCGTACATCGCCACTGTGAAGGAGTCCCTGGCGGCGGTCGCGGACGGGCCGGCGGTGCTGGACCAGGAAGTTGATCCGCTGGTGCTGCAGAATGTGGTGCGACCGGAGAACCTGTTGAGTCATATGTTCGCCCTGGTGCGCCCCCGACCAGAGATCGGTTCCACCACAACGCAGTTACGGATGCTCGATCGCTATGGCCACCTACTCGACGCCCAGGTGACGTGGGTGCGGGCCCTCACCGAAGGCCCGGTTCCCGGATGCGGGTACCTGGTGCAGTCCACGCAGACCATGCCGCTGACGGGGCCGCTGCTCCCCGCAGATTGGATCGTGGAATTGAACTACCTGGCCAATACGGAGGGTGCTGTGTGGGCATCGTTCACCAACGGGCCCAGAATCAAGGTTCCCGTTCGGCCGGGACTCAATCGGGTGTTCATCAGACTCCCAGGTTCGGGTAATTCACTTACCCTGCAACCGATTACCCAGTCATTGTCACTGTGCGTCGCCGTCGGGCCGGTAGGGGCGCTCGCTCCCCGGTAGATTGGGCGCCATGCTCGGAGAACTGGCTTTGACCTGGACCGGACGACTCTCTGCACCCGTCCTGGAAAAGCTGCTCGATCTGCCCGAACCCCAGTTCACTCAGATACAGACGCGCCGCGACATCCCGGTGAGGATGCCCGACGGCGTCAAGCTCGCTACCGACCACTTCCGCCCGCCGGGGCAGGACCCCTTGCCTGCTGTCATCTTCCGCACCCCGTACGACAAGCAGGGCATCATCAGCCAACTCTGGGCAACGTTATTGGCCCGTCAAGGGTTTCAGGTGGTAGTGCAAGACACCCGGGGCCAATTCGGATCCGAAGGCAAATTCGACGCGTTTCGCCAGGAACGGGCGGATGGCCTTGCAACCGCCGCCTGGGTCCGTGAACAGCCGTGGTGCGACGGCACACTCGCTACCGCTGGACCGTCATACCTCGGGCATACGCAATGGGCGGTGGCGCCATACATCGAGCCACCCTTGGCCGCCATGTGCCCGGCAATCACCACCAGCAACTTCACCGAGCTCTTCTATCCGGGCGGGTCGTTCAACCTGCACAATCTGCTGACGTGGTCCGCGGCGGTCGGTTCACCGGAGATCCCGCAGGCGGTCCGCCTGCTGCGGGCGAACGCGCACGGCAAGCGGGTGCGCCGAGCGATGGATCACCTACCTCTCGCCGACGCCGACAATGTCGCGATCGGAAAGCCAGAACCCTTCTGGCGCACGGTGACCGATCACAACGACGACGACTATTGGGACGAGATCAACCACACCGCCCAGCTCGCGACGCTGGGCACACCCGTGAGCATGGTGACCGGCTGGTGGGATCTGCTTCTGGTAGGTCAACTCCGCGATTACGAGGAGCTACAGAAGGCCGACTGCCCCCGGCGTATCACCATCGGCTCGTGGGACCACGCGAAGTCGATCAAGACGGCGATAGCCGACAGCTTTTCTTGGCTGGCAGCACATCTACACGGCGACGCCTCATCAACGCATCGCGCACCGGTACGGGTCTACCTACAGAAGGCCGGTCAATGGCTGGATTTCGATCATTGGCCGCCGAAGAGTTCGACGCCCACACCGTTGTATCTGCAGGCCGATCACGGGCTTGATTGGCAAGCACCACAAGGTGATAGCGCCGTCGACACCTTCACATACGATCCAAAGAACCCGACCCCAGCGGTGGGCGGGCCGCTGCTTGACGCCAGGGTGTCCGGGCAGCGCGACAACGCGTCCATCGAAAGTCGCTCCGATGTGCTGGTCTTCACCACCGCGCCGCTGACAAAAGACCTTGATCTGGTCGGCCCGGTTTCGGCATCGGTGTACGCGACAACCGACAGTGGTCAGGGCGATTTGTTCGTCAGGCTCTGCGATGTTGATCGGAAGGGAGTTTCCCGCAACGTGACTGACGGAATCGTCAAATTAGACGGTGCCGCGCAGTCACCGGTCCAGGTGACCATGCATCCGACCGGTTATCGTTTCGCGCGGGGACATCGGCTGCGGGTCCAGGTCAGTGGGGGTGCGTTTCCGAACCACGCCCGCAACACCGGGTCCGGTGAACCGTTGGCGACCGCCAGCCGCATTGTTCCGATCCACTTCGAGATCCGCCATGCCGAGGGACATCCCTCGGCCGTGACATTGCCGGTGCTAAACGCTTCATGATCACCAAATACCTTTCCGCTCTTTGCCTTACCGGAATCTTGCTCACCGCATGCGGGGGCGGCCAGGCATCGGAGAGCCGCCCGACCCTGATCCACGTCGGCCCAACCGGCGGAGGGGCGGAGACCAAGGTGGTCACAGCGGAAGAAGGCAAGCCCGGCGCTCTTGGACAGCAGGTGCGCGATGGCGACCTCGCGTTTGTGGTGACCCGGGTGGGTGATGCCGGGACCGTTGGCGATGTGGCGAATCCTGCCCTGCAGGCGACCGCCGTCGGCACCTTCGTCGTGGTCCACGTCGAAGTCCTGAACCTCGGACAGACCACGCACTCCTTCCTCGGCGATGAACAAAGGCTCAAGGATGCCACCGGCAAGGAGTACACGCCCGATAGCATGGCAAATATCTTGGCGCGCAACGCCGAACAGCTGGAGCCCGGCGCAGAACTGGGACCCGGCGCGCAGAAGCGGTCAGTACTCGTCTACGACGTACCGGCCGGCACGGTACCCAAGGAGATCGACTTGCACACCGACTACCGATCCAAGGGCGCCAAGGTTCTGCTGGGCTAGCCGGTGGGCGGGAACAACGTGTAGGCGATCTGCGAGGCGATCGTCTTCGGATCGGCATCATGCGAATCAGCCAGTGCCCCAGTGGACCACAGTGAGACAAACCCGTGCACCAATGACCACGCGGCGCGAGCCGCGGTGACCTTGTCGGCCGAGGTCTGCCGTGGCGTCAACGTCTCGATTCCTGCATCCAATGCCGCCCCGGCACGCTCACGCGCCGCGGTCAATTGCGCGTCGGTGGCATCCAGGAGCGCGGGTTCGAACATCACCGAGTAGTGGCCCGGATGACTCAAGGCGAAGTCCACGTAGGCCAGCGCCGCGGCATGGAAGTCCGGGTGCGCGCCGTCTAGCGCCTCGGCCAGTTTGGTGAATCCGTCGGCGGCCAACGCGGTGAACAGTCCGCGACGATCGCCGAAATGATGGGCAGGTGCGGCGTGGGAGACACCCGCTTCGCGAGCTAGTTCCCGTAGTGACAGCTCGGTGGCGCCGCGTCGGGCCACCATGTCGGCCGCGCTGGCCAGGATCGCCGCCCGCAGATCGCCATGGTGATACGACATCGCCTCAGCATAGCGCGAATCTTGACAGTGACAAGTTTGGAGGTATCGTCTATCTAGTCAATGTCAAGATTGGAGATCTGTCATGGCACCGCTCATTGCCCTCCTCGCCGGGACGCTCCTGGCTCGTTTAGTCGGTACGCAGGGGTTGGCTCCCGTCAGTTCGTGGCCGGCCGCCGTGGCGGTCGGCCTCGCCGCGATGTTCACGCTGACCGGGATCGCGCATTTCGTCCCGAAAATGCGTGCCGCGATGATCGCGGTAGTTCCGCCACGGATTCCGGCACCCGGGTTCCTGGTGGCGCTCACCGGAGTCCTCGAGTTACTCGGCGCGATCGGTGTCCTGGTTCCCTCGACGAGTGCGGTGGCAGCGGGGTGCTTGGGAGTGCTGCTGGTGGTGATGTTTCCGGCCAATGTGTATGCCGCCAGTCAGCGGTCGAATCCGCTGTCCACTCCCCTTGGTTGGCGCACCGCCGAACAGCTGCTGTTTCTCGCGGCGACCGCGCTCGTCGTATGGGGCTAGACGAGATGCCAGACCAAGACTGCGGCCAGCACTCCCATCCCATTGAGCGACCAATGCAACGCGATCGGCGCTAAGAGGCTGCCACTACGACGCCGCAGCCAGGTGAAGACAAATCCGGCAAGGGCGGTGGCCACCACCGCGCCGGCCACGCCAGCGATCTGTGCCCAAAGGCCCACCCCGAGCAACTTGGTCAGGCCGACATTGCCGGTGGTCAATCCCAAGGACGTGGCGATGTGCCAGAAGCCGAACAACAGCGACCCGACTGCCGCGACTCCGCGAAAGCCCCAGGCTCGAGCCATCGTGCCGTGCAGAACCCCCCGGAAAGCGAGCTCCTCGGGAATCACGGTCTGCAGCGGGATCAGGACGAAGGAGGCGAGCAACGCACCCGAGACGGTCGTGGCGTAACTGCTGTTGAGGAACATCGGCCGGGTGACCGGCAGCAAGAGACCGATGCCGATCACTGCGCCGACGATGACAACCGCGACGGCTGCGTATTTGGCGCCCGAACGCCAGTGGTCCCGGCCCAACCCGAGCTCAGCCCACGAATGGCCGCGGTAGCGGATCAGTGCCAGCAGCCCGATCGCGGCGACCGGCACCACCACGAAATTGGCCCATGGTGTGGTGAAGTGCGCGATCAGATTCGTGGCCACGAGAACGGCGACCACGACGGCGATATCGATATACGTGCGCACGTCCCGCAATCCGTGCAGGGGCGCAACAGCGGCCGAGGTCTGAGTAGGCATCCGGTTCAGAGTACCGGCGGTGACGTTGGCCCAGGTCAGAGTGTGATCCAGTCGTGACTACCGTCCGGCGGGTCAGCGCACGAGCGACTGTGGCAGTCCCCACAACCCGGCCATGGCCGGAACACGATCCGGCTCACGTAAGTTCTGGAATCGTGCTCACCCTGTTGCTGGCGTTCGCAGGATTCGCCTGCCTGGACGCCCTCAACGTGCTCAACATCGGTGTCGCCACCACCATCGTCTATGTGACCCGGCTGGAACGCCGATCAGCATTTCCCGGCGGCCTCAGCTTCGTCACCGGCCTATTCGTAGCGCTGTTCACCTTTGGGCTGGCGACCGTGCTCGGTGTGCGCTCGCTGACCGATGTCGCCGGCGGCTCGGACATCACCCCGTCCACCCGATACTGGGCGCAACTGATCATCGGCATTCTGTTGATCGCCGTTGCGGCGCTGACCTGGTTCACCGAACCGGTGACGCCACCATGGATTCGCACTGTTGCGCGACGCCATCCCTGGCTTCTCGCGCTTGTGGGTCTCGCATTGGGCTACGCGGAGGCACCCACATCTGTTCCGTATCTGAGCGCGCTGGCGATGCTCGCCTCACGTCACCCGCTGCCGTCGATGTGGCCGCTGCTGTTGGTCGGCTATGGCTTGGTCGCGATTCTTCCCAGCCTGCTGATTCTCGTACTGTCGACACGACGATCCCCCCGCGCGCGGCGGGTGCAGCGAGGTCTGGTGCGAACGGTGACGCGATACGGCCCCACCGCGATTCGGGTCATATTCCTGGGCCTCGGGGGTGTTCTGATTGTCGGCGCGCTGCTGCATCACAGTGCTCTGGGGCTCCGCTGAGCAGCGGCAGGGCTCATACGAAAATCGGCTGACCATTCGCTGTGCTCAACCCCACGATGAGCACAGCGAATGGTCAGCCGAGCACGATCGACCTTGATTAGCCGAACGAACACCCCGGACATTACTGTCAGTAAATAGCCCTTGTCAATGACTTACCCTTCCGATAAGTTTCATACCGCTCAGACACCCGCAGACCTACGATGAGCAGCGCGGCATGTGCGTGTATCGTTGGACTGCGAAGTGAAAGTATGTGAGGGGGTGCTGTGCCAGACTTTTCGCAGCGCTTGAGCCATTTGTTTGCCACTGTGCATCCGGCCGGGCGCGGACCTTATTCCCTCAACGAGGTGGTCACCGCGCTGGGCGAGCGCGGGGTCGAGGTGTCTTCGCCCTATCTGTCGCTCTTGCGCAAAGGCGAACGATCGAACCCGGCGCCGGAGATCGTCGCGGCACTAGCCGAGTTCTTCCAGGTGAGCCCCGCCTACTTCTATGACGCCGACTACGCCGCGTCGGTGAATCGCGATTTGGATTGGCTTGTGCAGCTGCGTGACTCGAAGGTTCGTGAGATCGCGCAGCGCAGCTATGCGCTCTCCGAAAACAGTCGGCAGGCGATCGCCGACATGGTCGATCACTTACGCAAGGTTGAGGGCATACCCGACAAGGAAGCCGGCGCCTCCAAGTCTTCCTGACGTTCCCGGTAGGCGTCGGCGATAGCGAAGATCCATTCCTCGTCACTCGTGCCCGCCGGAGCGCGCAGCCATTCCGCGCTGAATCCCGGAACTGATTGGCCGGTAAGCCAATTCGTCACCGAGTCAATGTGTTCGACCCCATCCACAGGAATCTGCGCGCTGGTGTTCAACGGCACACCACGAGCCTGCGCAAGCAGCGTAAGCCCGTCCTGGATTTGTGTTATCCATTCAAAAGCTAAATCAGTTAGTCGCATTCGCGATGCTTTCGGCGGAAACAATCCCGGAAAGAGCCCAGCGAAACTGTCGTGAAGTGGGCGCAGCCTCCGTACATCTCGGTGCGCCTGTACGCGCAACATCACCGGAGGCCAGAGGAAACCCGCAACCATCAAGACCGCTGCGATACAACCCGACCAGGTCTGGAGCCAAAGCCCGAGCACACTGTCCGTGCCTCCCGTCCCCCGGCTCAGCGGACGCCAAACTCCTCCAAAAGAACTCGCAACAAGCTGAAACATCGCTCCGGTTGCCATCAAGCCAAGCCCTACCCCGAGGGGGGTGCGATCAGCGTGCCGAAACCCGATCCATACCAGTTGAATCGCCACGAACATTATGTAGATGTTGCCAACCACCAAAGCGGCTACAGCCCACGGATCATCCCCCGAAAGGAACGCCTCCGCGAGTGCATATGCATCCCCAGCGCCCATCAGAACCCGGCTGCGGCTCGCCAACACCGCCACCACGACGAGTGCAAGGGTCGCCGTGATTGCGGTTAGACGCAGCCCACGGCGTATCCGCTCCGGAGAAGCATCGCCGGCAATACCGATGACAAAGACCTGCAAGCAGGCGCCAATCGTGATCGCCGCCCAACCACCCGCGCTGGCGGCATGCACAATCGGCGGCAGTGCCGACCACACCGCATCAGTGAATTCCAGGATCCAAAACCACATTAGGACTCCGAAAGCCGTTGCCGCTACAGCCGGAACGGATGTCGGATGTCGCACTACGCGCCAAACTCGGTACAGTACGATCGGCAGAAAACAAACCAGAATCACAGGGCGAACAGCCGCCAGACTCTCCCAGGCTTCGCCGTTAGCGCTCATCGAGAGACACACACCTTCTCTTCCGGACCCACCCACGTTTCGACGCGATGGCGGTACGCATCAGCAATCGCCAATACCCAGACCTCGTCGCTCAGCCCGACGGGAGCATGAAGCCATTCAGAACTGAATTCCGAAACCGACTGACCTACAACCCAATTTGCTACCGCAAGAGCACGTCCAGACTCGTCCTGAGGTACCAAAGCATCGGTTTGGAGCGGCACCTGATTACTCTGCGCTAAGAGGGTTAGTCCATCCTGGATATGCGCACCCCGTTCGAACACCCTGTCCGACAGACATATTCGTGATTCCATGGGAGGGAACAGCTGCGGAAACAAGCGGACGAACTCGTCGTGAAGCGGGCGCAGTCGCCGCTCGTTTCGGCGCGCCTGAATACGCAGCACCACCGGTGGCCAGGAGAACCCCACGACCATGAGTACAGCGCCTACGCATCCGGGCAAGATCTGAAGCAATGGACCGTAGTCTCCACCAATCTGCGCTCCTCCACTTAACGGGCGCAAGACTCCTCCCATGGTTATGGCGACCAACTGCAGCAACGCCGCGGCCGCTAGCAATCCGAGCCCCACTCCGACCGGACTACGGTCTGCATGCCGGAGTCCGACCCAGGCGAGCTGAAGAAGCACCAATACCAAAAACCCGTTACTCACGAGTGCGGCGAAGGTCGCGCCGCGATCTCCGCCATCGAGGAGGACGTTGGTAAGCGTACGTATGTCGGCAGAAGCGGCCAGCATACGGCTCCGACTTACCGCAATCGCAACCACGACAAGAACGAGACCGGTGACGACGAGGGTTACACGCAGCCCACGGCGGATCCAGACCTGCGAGGCGTCACCGCTGATCCCAATTACGAAAATCTGCAAACAAGCGGCCATCCACACCGTCGCCCAGCCACCGATACTCACCGCATGCATATATGGCGGCATCACCGCCCACACCCAGTCGGTGAACAGCAACATCCAAAACCACACTGACACCCCAAACGCTGTAACAGCGATGGCCGGAATCGAAGTCGGATACCGCACCACTCGCCTGATCCGGTACAGCAATACCGGCAGAAAGCAGACGAGCACCATGACGCGCACAATCTGCATCAGCTCCCACAACGACTGTGTAATCACCTCCGCACCGGCAGACGCTCGCGTTCACTTCCCGGTGCGCTTAGGTTCTTGCGGTGCTCCCGATACATATCGGCAATAATGAGCACCCAAGCCTGATCACTCACACCCTCGGTAGGGCGGAGCCATTCACAGCTGAAGCCGGGAACCGGTTGATCAGTAAGCCAATTCGTCACAGCGAAAGCACGTCCCGAAATTTCTTCGGGGATCGGAACGTCAGTTATGGCCGGCACTTGACGGCCCTGCGCCAAAAGAGTGAGCCCATCCTGGATATGTGCCGTCCATTCGAACACCTTGTCCGACAACCTGATTTGCGACTCCATAGGTGGGAAAAGCTGCGGAAACAGGCGGACAAACTCATCGTGAAGCGGACGTAGCCTCCGCTCGTCCCGCCGTGCCCGCGCACGCAGCACCACTGGTGCCCACAGAAAGCCGACCGCCATCAAGGTCACACCAACGCTTCCGCCCACACTCTGGAGCACCAGCCCGTAATTGGCCGAGATCATGTCATGCCCGCCCGTTAGGGGACGCCAGATTCCCCCGAACACCACCGTGATGATCTGGAACGACGACGCGACGGAGAGCAAACCTAAACCAGTGCCGACCGGCGTCGAATCGGCGTGACGAAACCCGGCCCATATCAACTGCACAAGCGCGACAGCCAGGTATCCACTGCTCGCAACCGACGCCACGACCACCCCGCGATCAGTACCGTCGAGGATGGCGTTGAGCGCGGTCTGCAGATCTTTCGCCTGGAGCAGTTCCTGACTATGGCGCGTGGATACGGCGACCACGACAAGAACGATTGTCGTGGCCAAGAGGATGATTCTGCGGCCACGAATCAGCCGCGCCGGAGAGGCAGAACCGCTGATGCCAAGGACAAAGATCTGCGTACAGGCAGCCATCATGGTGAGGATCCACCCCCCTAAGGCGGCTGCACGCAACTGCGCGGGCAACACAGCCCACAGATCGTCGGACAACAGAACCAGCCAGAACCACATGACGATTCCAAAGCAGGTGGCCGCGACCGCCAGCGCAGATGCCGGATATCTCCACAGTCGCCAGATCCTGTACAGCAGAACTGGTAGAAAGCAGAATAAGAAGGCGAGGCGCGCAATCTGCATGACGTGCCAAACCCAGGGGCTGATCACCCCAGTGCGTCGTCCACGTACGGGCTCCACCTTGTACGGGCGCCCCGCCCGGCCCGCATACGGCGAATAAGCAGGCCCGCGAAACGCTCGGCGGCCAGTTCGTCCTCAGGCCAGCATTCATCGCCGTGAGCTAAATCGTCACTACCGCAGCTACGTTGCAGCATGCGCGCCACCAGCTCCGGTGGCACCGACTGAACATGCTCGGCCGCGAATTCGACAATTGGGAGTCCGCGGTGCCCCAGCACCATGTGTCCTAATTCGTGAGCGATCGTGCGATCACGGCCCACAACTCCCTGACCCACCTGCACGAGATCGCGGTCCGGAAAAGATATCCATTGTCCGAACACACCTGCTGACAACGGCGCGTCTTCGATATCCATGACCCGACCGTTGGCCTGAGCCCACGTCCGAGCAATGTCCTCCATCGAGGCTCGCCCAGCAGCGGCCACGGCCAGCACCTGATCGACCGCAGCAACGACCGAGCCATGACTGCTGGCATCGCGCCGCGCAAACCACATGAGCAATGATATTAGCGGCCTTGCGTTGCGCCCACAGCAGAAGTACCCGGCAGCGAAGTGATTTACGTCAAGTACCGGAGAAAGGCGACGAGCGCGGCATTCACAAGTTCGGGGGCATCCAACGTAACCACGTGACCGGCATCGGGAATGACCACCCCGGCGACGCCTTCTGCGATTGCCCACTGCGGCATTGATGTCGCGATGTTTCCGGTGCGATCCATTTCGCCACGCATCAGCAGCAGTGGCAACTGTGTGCGGTAATCGCTATCGGGCTCAACGAACTCGGTGGTCGCGCGCCATATCCTGAGAAACTCGGCCTTCGATATCGCCGCAAACGCCCGGCGCAGGTAGGCACGCGCGGGCTCGGTAACCGCTGAGGCATCCGCCATGACACCCGGCAAGGATCGTGCCGGTATGAGCCGCAGCAGCGGAGCAGCGAGCCGCAAAGATGACCTTTCGATCCAAGACAATGGACCGGTGTTCCAGGTCGAGTCGAGGACACCCAGCGCCCGATAGCCATTCGGCGCCTGCCTGACAAGACGCTGCGCGATGTTGCCGCCCAAAGAAAGTCCGATGAGCACCGGCCGGCTCAGGCCCAGGTGGGCGATCAACGCTTCCACGTCTGATACCAGCACGTCCGCTGTGATGGCGGCGGTATTAGGTCTCGAGGCTCCGTGTCCGCGCAAGTCGAAGAGCACAACGCGAAATCCGGCGGCCCGGAGGACATCGCGCTGGGATTCGAACATGGCATGGTCTGCGCCCGCTCCATGGATGAACACGACCGGAATGCCCGGACCAGTGGTATCGGAGTATCTGAGCACACAACCATCGCGACGAAGACTTCCGTCTAATTCCATAGGGGCCCGAACCACGTACTCCGCATGGAGCTGCCCGGGGGAATCGAACCCCCGACCTATTCATTACGAGTGAATTGCTCTACCGACTGAGCTAGGGCAGCACGCCGGGCGAACCCAGCGACCGAGAGTCTACGGCACCCCTGCCACGACGCCCAATCTCATTCCGAGGGACGAAGAGCCTGCCCCGCCGTCGCGACCAGGGCATCGATCGCGAACTTGGGTTTCACATTGACCGCCAGCGCCTCTCGGCACACCAGAACGGCCTCGATGCATTGCAGAAGCTGTTCGGGGGGCACCCGGTCCACCATCGGCCCGAGCCGGTCGGCCATATCGGGGTGATGCAGCGCCACCCGGCCCTCCTCGGCAGCGCCCACCGAAAGCACCAGGGCGTCTCGGAAGTAGGTGGCCAAATCGATGAGCGTGCGGTCCAGCGCATCACGCGACGCCCTGGTCTGACGCGATTTTTGTTTGCGCTCCAAGTCCTTCAAGACACCCGCTGCTCCGCGCAGCGCTGTCGCCGCACCCTTGCCGGTGCCGCCGGCCCCCAGCGCCGTCCTCAGCTCTTCCTCTTCGGCCTCGTTGCGGGCGGCCGTCTGTTCCTTCGCCTCGGTGTCGGCGCTGCTCACCAACTCCTCGGCCGCCGCATACGCCCGCGTCGGGGTCGCAGCCTCCCGGGCCAGCCCCAATGCTCGGAGCCGCCGGGCACGGGCCTGCTCATCGGTGGCGAGCCTGCGCGCGCGGCCGACATGACCACCGCTCACCGATGCGGCCCACTGCGCCTGCTCGGGATCAATCCCGTCACGGTCCGTCAGCACCTGTGCGATAGCAGTCACCGAGGGGGTGACAAGCGCCACATGACGGCAGCGTGATCGCAAGGTGATCGAGATGTCCTCCGGGTCCACCGAGGGGGCGCACAGCAAGAACACCGTTCGCGGCGGCGGCTCCTCCACAACCTTCAACAGCACGTTGCCGGCGCCCTCGGTCAACCGGTCGGCGTCCTCGATCAGCACCACCAGCCAGCGCCCGGTACTCGGACGGCGCCAGGCCGCCTGCACGATCGCACGCATCTCGTCCACACCGATCGACAATCCCTCGGGAACGACTCTGCGCACGTCAGCATGGGTCCCGGCCATCGTGGTGGTGCAGGCACGGCACTCCCCACAGCCCGCAGCCCCCTCCGATTCACACTGAAGGGCGGCGGCAAAACACAACGCGGCCACCGATCGGCCCGACCCCGGCGGCCCGGTGAACAACCACGCATGGGTCATCCGGCCCACGTCATCCCCACGCGCAGCCAATGCCGCAGATGAGAGCGTGGAAACCACCGCTCCCTGATCCACCAGGCGACCGAAAACCCCGCTCATCGTCACCAACCCTAGCTGCCGGATCAGACTCCCCGAACAGGCCGCATAGGCGTGTGAAACGCTGCCGTCACCGCCGACAGCTACGGTTAACGAGTGACTGGCGCGGAAGGAAGGGCAGACCAGCGCCCACTCGCACGCGCAGCCCGGTATTCACGATGGGTCATGCGTACCCCATGGCCTCTTTTCATCATGGGTATCGCACAGTCGAACCTGGTCGGGGCCCTGTTCGTCTTGGGCTTCCTGCGCTTCGGCCTGCCGCCGAGTGACAGGGTGGAACTGTCAGAGCTTGGCACCGCACGGCTCATCATCCTCGGCGTCTCGCTGTTCATCCTGTTCATTGCCGGCGCCATCGTCAGCACCTACCTGCTGTTACCTGTTCTGCGCTGGCAGTACAGCTCCCCGGACTTCGAATCCGAAGGATCGGAGTCTGTGCGCGTCCGTGCCCTGCAGATGCCCTTCTACCGCACCGTCATCAGCGTCGCGACCTGGCTCGTGGGTGGTGCGATCTTCGTCGCCGTCACCTGGTCATCCACCCATAGCTCGGTACTGGTCGCGGCATTCGCGACCGTGCTGGGCGCCACCACCACCAGCATCATCGGCTACCTGCAGTCCGAGCGCGTCCTGCGCCCGGTAGCCATTCAGGCATTGCGCCGTGGCGTGCCGGAAAATGTCACCGCCCCAGGGGTCATCGTCCGTCAGATACTCACCTGGGCACTGAGCACCGGCGTGCCGATCCTGGCGATCGTGCTCACCGTCGTGGGCCAACGCGCCGGATATCTGAAGTCCAATGCCGACAACCTCACCGGGTCCATCCTGATCCTGGCGATCATCGCGCTGGCGATCGGTCTGATGGGCACGCTGCTGGTGGCCACCTCGATCGCCGACCCGCTGCGCCAATTACGTTGGGCGCTCAGCGAAGTGCAGCGCGGCAACTACAACGCCCACGTGCCCATCTATGACGCGAGCGAGCTCGGACTGCTGCAGGCCGGGTTCAACGACATGGTGCGCGATCTCGGTGAACGGCAGCGCCTACGCGACCTCTTCGGCCGCTACGTCGGTGAGGATGTCGCACGCCGGGCACTCGAGTACGGCACCGAACTCGGCGGTCAAGAACGCAGTGTCGCTGTGCTTTTCGTCGACCTGGTGGGATCTACCCAATTGGCGTCGACACGCGGGCCGGCGGTGGTCGTCAGGGTTCTCAACGAGTTCTTCCGGGTCATCGTCGATACCGTCAACAAGCACGGCGGCTTCGTCAACAAATTCCAGGGTGACGCGGCGCTGGCCATCTTCGGCGCGCCTATCGACCACCCCGATGGCGCCGCGGCGGCGCTGGCAGCCGCCCGCGAGCTGGCCCATGAACTCACCAGCGTGCTGGGCTCCAACGACTTTGGCATCGGGGTCTCGGCGGGACGAGCCATCGCCGGCCACATTGGGGCACAGGCGCGTTTCGAGTACACCGTCATCGGCGATCCCGTGAACGAGGCTGCCCGGCTGACCGAGCTGGCCAAGAATGAACCCGGAAACGTGCTGGCGTCCGCCTCCGCGGTCATGGAGGCACGCGACCAAGAGGCTTTGCGCTGGGACGTCGGCGAAACCGTCGAACTGCGCGGCCGCAACGTATCCACTCAGGTGGCACGCCCGCGCCGCATCTAGGTCGCCTTCTTGGCGGCCTTCTTCGCCGGGGCCTTCTTGGCGGGGGCCTTCTTTGCCGCCTTCGCCGGCGCCTTCTTGACGCGCTTCACCGGGCCCCGCGCCCGACGGTCGGCAAGCAACTCCGAGGCACGCTCATCGGTGATCGACAGCACGTCATCGCCCTTACGCAGGCTGGCGTTGGTCTCACCGTCGGTGACGTACGGGCCGAAGCGGCCATCCTTGATCACCATCGGTTTGCCGGTCGCCGAATCCGCACCGAGCTCACGCAGCGGAGCCGCCGAAGCCGCCTGACCGCCGCGACGTTTCGGCTCGGAGTAGATCTTCAGCGCCTCGTCGAGGGTGATGGTGAACATCTGATCCTCGGTGGCAAGCGATCGAGAATCGGTGCCGCGCTTGAGGTATGGGCCGTACCGCCCGTTCTGGGCGGTGATCTCCTCGCCGTTGGCGGGATCGACACCGACCACGCGCGGCAAGGACAGCAGCTTGAGCGCGTCCTCGAGCGTCACCGTCTCCAACGTCATGGACTTCAGCAGCGAGCCGGTACGCGGCTTGGGCCCCTCCACCTTCTTGGCGCCGCGCTTAGGCTTCGCATCCGCCTCGGCGGCGTCCAGCTGCTCCGGCGGTGCCGGCAACACCTCGGTGACGTAGGGACCGAAACGTCCATCCTTGGCGACGATTTCGTGCCCAGACTCCGGGTCAACACCCAGCGTCCGGCCCTCCTGCGGAATCGCGAACAGCTGCTCTGCCATCTCGACGGTCAGTTCGTCGGGGGTGACGCCGTCCTTGACGTTGGCGCGCTGCGGGGTCGGTTCCCCGTCGTCGCCGGTGATCATTCGCTCCAGGTACGGGCCGTTCTTTCCGACCCGCACATAGATGGGGCGCCCCTGGTCGTCGTCGAACAGCTTGATCGAGTTGACCTCGCGGGCGTCGATCTCCTCGAGGTTCACACCCACCAGGCGCTTGAGTCCGCCGGCGCGGGCGACCGAACCTTCGACACCGTGCTCGCCACCAAAGTAGAAGGCGTTCAACCAGTTTGTGCGCCGTTCGTTGCCGGAGGCGATCTCGTCGAGGTCATCCTCCATCGCCGCGGTGAAGTCGTAGTCGACCAGCCGGCCGAAGTGTTGTTCCAGCAGTCCGATCACCGCGAACGCGGTCCATGAGGGCACCAGCGCACTGCCGCGCTTGTGCACGTAGCCGCGGTCCTGGATGGTCCGGATGATCGACGAGTAGGTCGACGGACGCCCAATACCCAACTCTTCCAACGCCTTGATGAGCGAGGCCTCGGTGTAACGAGCGGGCGGATTGGTGGTGTGTCCGTCTGCGGACAGCTCGGCGACCGTGACGGTCTGGCCCTGCTTGAGCTGCGGGAGACGACGTTCCTCGTCGTCTGCCTCGCCACCGGCCAGCTCATCCACGGTCTCGACGTACGCCGACAAGAAGCCGGGGAAGGTGATGGTGCGGCCACTGGCGGTGAACACCACCTGCTCGCCGGAAGTGGCGGTGCCGGCCAATCGCAGGCTCAGCGTGGTCCCGCGTGCATCTGCCATCTGCGAGGCAACGGTGCGTTGCCAGATCAGCTCGTACAGACGGAATTCGTCATTGTCGATCAGTGAATGCAATTGTCCCGGAGTTTTGAAAGTCTCGCCTGCGGGACGAATAGCCTCGTGCGCTTCCTGCGCATTTTTCACCTTGCGCGTGTATTGCCGCGGCGACGGGTGCACATATTCGCTTCCGTACAACTCCGCTGCTTGACTACGCGCGGCAGTCAATGCCGATTCGGACAGTGTCGTGGAATCGGTACGCATATAAGTGATGTAGCCGTTTTCATACAGCCGCTGCGCAATGCTCATGGTGCGCTCGGAGGAGAACCGCAGCTTGCGGCCGGCTTCCTGCTGCAGCGTCGATGTCATGAACGGCGGGTACGGCTTACGGGTGTACGGCTTTTCCTCGGCGGAGGCGACCGTCAGGGTGGCTTGAGCCAGTCCGGCGACCAGGGCGTTGGCGCGCACCTCGTCGAGAACCAGCACATCGTCGGCCTTCTTGACCTGGCCCAGCGAGTCGAAGTCGCGACCGGAAGCCACGCGCAGCGCGTCAACGCTCAGCAGGCGGGCGTTGAAACGTGGAGGCTTGGCCTCGCTGCCTGCGTCCAGTTCGGCACCCAGATCCCAGTACCCGGCGCTGCGGAACGCCATGCGATCGCGTTCACGCTGAACGATGATCCGGGTGGCCACCGACTGCACGCGCCCGGCGGACAGGTTCCGGCCGACCTTCTTCCACAGCACGGGGCTGACCTCGTAGCCGTAGAGCCGGTCCAGGATGCGGCGGGTCTCCTGTGCGTCGACGAGGTTGTTGTCGAGGTCACGGGGGTCCTGAGCGGCCGCAAGGATGGCTTGTTCGGTGATCTCGTGGAAGACCATGCGCCTGACGGGCACCTTGGGCTTGAGAGTCTCCAGCAGGTGCCAGGCGATGGCCTCACCCTCGCGGTCACCGTCCGTTGCGAGATAGAGCTCGTCAACGTCCTTCAGCAGGCCCTTGAGTTCGGTGACGGTGCCCTTCTTATCGGGGCTGACGATGTAAAGCGGCTCGAAGTCTTCGTCGACATTCACCCCGAGTCGAGCCCAGGGTTCGGACTTGTACTTGGCCGGAACGTCGGCAGCGGCACGGGGCAGGTCCCGGATGTGGCCACGCGAGGACTCGACGACGTATCCGTCGCCGAGGTAGCCAGCGATCTTGCGGGCCTTCGTCGGTGATTCGACGATGACGAGCCGTCGCACTGCTTCGTCTCCTTACCTGCGCATTCAGCCGCATATGTACGGTGTAGGGGCGGTCCACCGTGGTCACAAGATGACACCCCCGCGCCAATTGCGCAAACCTAGCCTTTCATATCGGCTTCGGTATTCCCGATGTCAGGGTGGCTAAAAGTGTGTCCGTGTCGCCGTTAAACCGCTGATAAAACCCGGTTATACCCTCGGCCAAACACGAAATGCATCGGTATCGCCGGGTGGTTCCCCGATGTTTTCGAGCAGCCGCCCCAGCCGGCGTCGCCCACTGATCCGTAACGCCGGATTGGCGCCACGTGTTCCGATCAAGGTCGGGGCAATGCCCACGCGCATCAGCGCGGCCGCCAGCGTCGAATGGGTATCGGGAGCGTGCGGGTCCAGTCCGAGGAGGTACCGATCGGCTTCCGGTGCGCCCGCCGCAAGCACCCAGGCCCGCAATTCACGAGCACCCGGTAACCATTGCGCTGGGACGGTTTTCACCGCGCCCCGAGTCCACTCACGCGCGATCGGGAGCACCGCGGGATCGATGGCGGTACGCACCAGCGGATGGTTCTCGTCGGTGTGACCGACCTCGGCCTGTAAACCGGTTTCGGTGATCATCTCGGCCAGTGCCAGCGCACGCCACGGCTGGTCCACGACCACCGAGATCCGGGCGCCCGCGCCACTGACCACAACCTGGCCCGGTCCGGCCAGCAGCCCTGCCAGATCGGTGACCTCGGGAGGTACCGATTCTGCGGAAAAGAAGGACAGCTGGCTCACAGTCACAGACAGTACTTTCTCCGCGCACCAGTAGGCCCTACCCGCGCGCGGAGAGATTCTTGGAACGAGAAACGCCCCCGGCCATGGCCAGGGGCGTTCCTTCGACGGATGTGGGTCAGACGGCGCGGACGCCGGTAGCCTGGGGGCCCTTGGGGCTCTGGCCTACCTCGAACTCAACCTTCTGGTTCTCTTCCAGGGTACGGAATCCGTTGCCCTGAATCTCCGTGTAGTGGACGAAGACGTCGGCGGAGCCGTCCTCGGGAGCAATGAACCCGAAGCCCTTTTCCGCGTTGAACCACTTCACAGTTCCCTGTGGCATTTCTTGATTTTCCTTCTCTTACACCGGGTGCGACGCGCCGTTCGGTACGTCGGGCCCCGTTCCGACCGCCATACCCCGTGAAGAAGACCCTCGCAGGAACCGCGACCGCAACGTCGATCCTGCGAGTGCAAAACACGAACACAGAAGCTGCGACCGCCCTAAGTAGAGCATGTTTAGAGCGTTGGCGATAGCGGTGAGCCAGATAATTGATAGGAAGTTCGGTGAACAGTGGCGAAACTTCGGCCCCCTTTTGGCCTGCCTTACCCTGGCATTATGGCCGGATGCGGTAGCGAACTCGACACCGTTTTGGCACAAGTGTGCAGGTCACGAGGGGTTTTGCGGTGACCGTCGGTTATGGCCGTGAACTGCTGGATCTCATCGTGGCCGGTACGCCCAGCGGCGAAACTCCGGTGCGGCATATTTGCGATATTCCTGCTCGAAATGCCGAGGTCGCGGTGTGGCCGCAGTGGGTACACCGCGACGCGATCACTGCTTTTGCCGCCCAAGGAGTGACCGATCCGTGGTCGCACCAGGTCGCCGCCGCCTCGCTGGCATTCGCGGGCCGCCATGTGGTGGTAGCCACCGGCACCGCCTCCGGGAAGTCGGTGGCCTATCAATTGCCGATTCTGACCGCTCTGGCCGCAGAGCCGCGGGCCCGTGCGCTCTATCTCGCACCCACCAAGGCGCTCGGCCACGACCAGTTGCGCTCGATACGCGAATTGATCACGGGGATCGACAGTTTCGATCGAGTGCTGCCCTGCGCGTATGACGGCGACAGCTCCAACGAGTTGCGGCGGTTCGCGCGCGAGAGCTCGCGGTGGATCTTCACCAATCCCGACATGATGCACGTGTCACTGCTGCACAACCACACCCGCTGGTCGGCATTCCTGCGCGGATTGCGCTATCTGGTGGTGGACGAATGTCATTACTACCGTGGAGTTTTCGGGTCAAATGTGGCTCTCGTGCTGCAGCGACTGCTGCGCTTGTGCGCACGCTATGGTTCGCATCCAACAGTGGTGTTCGCCAGCGCCACAACCTCTAATCCGGGCGCCGCGGCGCACGCGTTGATCGGTCAGCCGGTCGAAGAAGTCATCGCAGACGGTTCTCCACACGGGATGCGCACGGTGGCGCTCTGGGAACCGCCGCTGCTTCCGATCACCGGAGAGAACGGGGCACCGGTGCGACGCCCGGTAAGCACCGAGGCATCCCGACTGCTCGCCGATTTGGTCCAGGAGGGCGCGCGGACGTTGACATTCGTCCGATCGCGGCGGGGCGCGGAGATGACAGCGCTCGGCGCCGCCCATCGGCTCGCGGAGGTCGATCCGGCACTGGCGTCGCAAGTGGCGGCGTACCGGGCGGGCTATCTGCCGGAGGACCGCCGGGCGCTGGAACAGGCGTTGTCGACGGGCACGTTAACCGGTGCGGCGACCACGAACGCTCTTGAGCTGGGCGTCGATATCGCCGGTTTGGATGCCGTTGTGGTGGCTGGTTTTCCGGGCACCGTGGCCTCATTCTGGCAGCAGGCGGGACGCTCCGGGCGCCGGGGACAGGGGTCGTTGGTGGTACTGGTCGCTCGCGACGATCCGCTGGACACCTACCTGGTTCACCATCCGGGCGCGCTGTTGGACAAGCCGATTGAGGCGGTGGTGATCGATCCGACCAATCCACATGTGCTGCGCCCCCATCTGCTGTGCGCGGCAACTGAATTACCGCTGACAGAGGACGATGTGCGATCCCTGGATGCTGGAGATGTGGTCGCCCAGCTCGTTGACGACGGGCTACTACGCAAGCGGCCCGGCGGATACTTTGCAGCCCCCGGCCTCAACCCGTATGCGGCGGTGGATATCCGTGGATCTATCGGCGGGCAGGTGATGATCCTGGAGGCCGATACCGGGCGAGTGTTGGGAACCGTCGACTCCGGGCGGGCCCCCGCGACAGTTCATCCGGGCGCAGTCTATTTGCATTCCGGTGAGACCTACCTGGTCGATTCGCTCGATTTCGGTGATGGAATCGCTTTGGTGCACAACGCCACTCCAGACTATTCGACGTTCGCCCGGTCGACCATCGATATCGCGATCACCGGCGAGGGCGAGCGGATCGATCTGGGTGACATCCAGATAGGGCTGGTACCGGTGGACGTTACCCACCAGGTGATCGGCTATCTACGCAAGCTGGCGACCGGCGAGATCCTGGACTTCGTCGAGCTCGATATGCCCTCCTCAACGCTGAGTACCAAGGCGGTGATGTACACCATCACCCCGGAAACGTTGGCGGGCATCGACATCGAGGCACTGGCCACGCCCGGCGCCCTGCATGCGGCCGAGCATGCCGCGATAGGCCTGCTGCCGTTGGTGGCCAGCTGTGATCGTGGCGACATCGGCGGAGTGTCCACCGCGCTGCAAGCCGAAACCGGGCTACCAACGGTGTTCGTGTACGACGGCCACCCGGGTGGTGCAGGTTTTGCCGCCCGCGGATATCAGCAGCTCGCGATCTGGCTGGGCGCTACGGCTGACGCCATCGAGGCGTGTGAATGCGAGGCCGGGTGCCCGTCCTGTGTGCAATCACCCAAGTGTGGCAACGGAAACTCCCCACTGGACAAGGCCGCGGCCGTCAAGGTGCTGCGGTTGGTGCTGTCTCGACTACCCGGCTAGAAGGCGCGAGCATACTGCTTGGGAACCACCGGGCTCAGCTCAGCGCCCAGCTCCCGGGCCGCGCGCCGTGGCCAATACGGGTCGCGCAATAGTTCGCGGCCCAGCAACACCGCGGAGGCATCGCCGGCGGCGAGGATCGATTCGGCCTGGTGTGGCTCGGTGATCATGCCGACCGCGGCTGCGGGAAGCGTTGTTTCGGTCTGGATGCGACGAGCGAATCGCACCTGATATCCGGGCCCCGCAGGAATCCGGACATGTGGCACGTTGCCGCCCGTCGACACGTCGATGAGATCCACCCCACGCGCCTGCAGCAGCCTGGCCAGCTCGACGGTCTGGTCGGGCGTCCAGCTGTCTGCCTCCAGCCCGGGCTCCTCGGACACCCAGTCAGTGGCCGACACCCTGACGAAAAGCGGCAGGTGTTCGGGCCAGACCGTACGTACCGCCGCAACAGTGTCCAGGGTGAGCTTCACCCGGCCGGCGAAAGACCCGCCGTACTCATCGGTGCGGGTATTGCTTGCCGGAGAGAGGAATTGGTGCTGAATGTAGCCGTGGGCGGCATGCACCTCAAGCACCTGGAAACCCGCCCGCAACGCGCGCTGCGCGGCAACCACGTAGTCATCGATGATCGCGTTGAGATCAGCGGGCGTGGCCGCCACCGGCGGCTCGAAGTCACCATACGGCGCGTTGGTGGGTCCAATTGTCTCCCAGCTCAATGGATCTGAGGGGTTCAGTGAGAGGTGCCCGACCCATGGTGCGACGGTAGACGCCTTACGTCCGGCATGCCCGAGCTGTACCCCGGGAATCACACCAAACTCCTTGACGGCGCCGACGATGGAGGCCCAAGCCTGCTCTTGGGTGTCGTTCCACAGCCCGGTGTCGTACGGGGAGAGTCGCCCTCGCGCGTTGACGGCGGTTGCCTCGGTGAACACCAGCCCAGCACCACCGACCGCCCGGCTGATCAAGTGCGTGCGGTGCCAATCGTTGGGTGTACCGGTCAAGGGACCGGTGGGGTCGGCCGAGTACTGGCACATCGGCGACATCCAGATCCTGTTGGGAATGGTGATGTCGCGCAGCTGGTACGGCTCGAACAACAGGCTCATGGTGCGAAGGCTCCTCGCGTCGGGTCGACGGCCAGCCTGGCTGGCCCGGCACAATCCAACGCAGACAGGCGCGGGATGCTTCCCGCGCCCTATTTAGCCTGCCTGTTCGGTTGCCGGTCGCTGCTCGACCGCGGAGAGCGCCTCCCGCACGAAGTCGGCGGACAGCACGACCGCCTCAGCGGTATCGCGCGAGACCGCGATGGCCGGGAAAGCGTGCAGCTGCCACGAGTAGCTGTGCACCTTGGCAACCACGCCTGCGGTGGTGAGCTTCTCGGCGAGCTCCAAAGCATCCGGCTCCAGGAACTCGTCCTGCGCGGTGATGAGCAGCGTAGGCGGAAACGCCTCGACAGGCACCGAAATCACCCGCCGCTCGCCAGTGAATTCCACTGGGCCCCTGTCGAATTTGGGTGCGAGCTTGGCGAGCTTGCCCTTGGGTAAATATGCGTCATGGCGGCTGGTGCTGGCCGGATTGGACGCCAGGTCCAGATCCAGCAGCGGCGAATACCCGACATAGGCAACGGGTTTCGGAAGTCCATGGGCGTGCGCATACTCAATGACCTTGCCGCTCAGGTACCCGCCAGCCGAGTCACCGACGATGACCACCCGCGCGTAGTCCTGCAGCAGCACGCGATAGGCCTGCACCGCATCTGCCACCGAGGTACCCACCCCGGCCACCGGCAGCTGCCGGTAGTCGAGCACGTAGACCGGGATCTGAAGCTGGCGCGCCAGCAAGCCAGTGATCTTGCGGTGGGTGGCGGGCCCGCACGCGATGAAGGCGCCACCGTGCAGATACAGGATGGCCGTATCGGAATCACTTGCTTGCGTCCCCGCCGGCACCATCAGATCCGTAGGCCGGTCGGCCAGGGCGATCCGCGTCCGCTGGATGCCGGGTGCATCGGGTCCACGTTGGGCGCCCTGGTCCAGCCATTTGAGCTGGCGAAGACCGGCGTCAAGGATCGGAAACAGGATCAACAGCGGCTTGACGAACAGCAGCACAAACAAAAACGGCAACCGGGCCTTGAGACCCGACTTGGGGTGCAGGGTGACGACCATCCGCTAACGCTACCGCCAGGGGATCGCACACCCGTAACCTCGGTGGGTGCCTGAGACCAAGGGTCGACGTCAAGACCGCCGCACCGCCGTAACGACAGCGGCAATCCTCGACGCGGCCGAAGGACTCTTCGTGGAGCGCGGGTTCCATGCGGTCACCATGGACGCCATCGCCGATACCGCCGATCTCGCGGTTGGTTCGATCTATCACCACTTCAAGAACAAAGAGCGTCTCTATCTCGCACTCGTCGAGCGCGCCTTGCTGGTCAACGAGGAGGCGATGGCAAAGGCCTTCGGCAAGGGGCGCACGCCGATGGAGGAACTGCGCGCTGCCAGTGATGCCTACTGCGATTTCCATCTGCAGAACCCCGGGTACTTCCGCATGATCGCCCTGCGCACTCTCGACGTTCCCCCCGGAGATATGGCCGACGAAGTCGAACGCCGGATCGCCGACAAGGTCGAGTCGCTGGTCGGCGATATCGCTGATGTACTCCGCCGCGCCGACGCCGCAGGTGAGCTGTACTGCACAGATCCGGTCCGGACATCCATCTTTCTGTGGGGCGCATGGAATGGCGTCTTGTCGCTCAATTTGCGTCCTGACAGGCTGCGCCTCGAGCCCGCCGAGATGCAACGCGTCTTGGCCTTGGGGCGCGAAATCATCGAGCGCGGCCTCGCCCGCACCAAAGTCTTGTAGGAGCGTTCAGTTTTGTAGTAGCGTTCGGTTATGGTTCTGGCGGCGGCGATCCAACTCGAAGCAGTCATCGGCGATGTCGCCGCGAACCTGGACAGGTGCTCCACGCTCGCCGATAAAGCCGGCCAATCCGGCGCGCGCATCATCGCGTTACCCGAGTTCTTCACCAGCGGGATCGCCTTCGATCCCTCCTTGAAAAAGGCCACCCTGCCCTTCTCGGGAGAGGCCACCGAACTGCTGTGCTCACTGGCCCGTCGCTACGACGCGCTCGTCGGCGGCTCGTTCCTGTGCCGGGACGGAGACGGGCACGTCCGCAACGCCTACGTCGCAGCGGATGCGACGGGAGTGGTTGGGCGCCACGACAAGGACCTGCCGACCATGTGGGAGAACTCCTTCTACATCGGCGGCCGGGACGACGGGGTGTTCCGTGCGGGCGCGTATGACGTTGGGGCTGCCGTGTGTTGGGAGCTGATGCGCACCCGCACCGCGCAACGCATGCGTTCACGGGTCGACCTGGTGATGACCGGTTCTGGCTGGTGGTCCGTACCTCCATGGCATCCACGCTCGACATTCGAGGGGATGGAACGCCGCAACCACGAGACAGCCCGGGCCGCGGCGGGCACCTTCGCCAAATACGTTGGAGCACCGGTTGTTCACGCTGCACACGTCGGCGATTTGCGCTGCGCTATGCCTTGGATTCCCCTCGAGTACCGGGGGCATTTTGAGGGTTCCGCACTAATCACCGATGGTGCCGGGCATGTCATCGCCGAACGTCGCCCCGAACAGGGCCAGGGCATCCTCCTCGGTGAGATCGACCTCGGACGCCAGGCACCCACGGCCGAGATTCCCGACCGCTTCTGGCTGCATCCCCGCGGCGCACTCCCCACCGCCGCATGGCATTACCAACGGTGGCATGGCCGGCGGTGGTATCGCAGAAACATGGTCAGCGCATGAACCTCGTCGTCCGCATCGGCCTACTCGAGCTGGCATTCGGGGCAATGATGGGGTGGGCGGTGGCCGCCAACTTCCTTGCCCCGCAACTGCTCAAGCGCATCGGTGTAACGAACGGCCGCAGGTTTCTCCAGGCCCATCTGGACTACATCATGATGGGAATACTCCTGATCGCGGTGGGGCTCGCCGTGCCGGGAATGCCCGGCTGGCTGGCCGCCGTCGTGGTCTTTGGCGCGCTGCTGAACCCAACCCTGTTTCTACCGATGGCGTTCAAGGAGGATGTTACGTCCACCGCGGTTTTCAAGGCTGTCACGTTCGCCTCATTCGTGGCAACCAGTGGCGGTCTGGCTTTGGTTGCAGTCCAATAGGATTGGCAGCCGCAGCCCGTTTCAGGCCGTCTTCGTGGCCCTTATCGTGTACGTAAGGGGCATGACACCCGACCGCTCGCTCAGCGCCCATTCACCTCCGGGCCGCGGCGTCATATGGCCGGGAAGTGCCTCCCAGGGAACACTATCGTGCTCGGTCAGGAGATCGATGCGCAGACCGCTGGTGATCAGAGCCGTCACGATCTCGCCGAGAGAGTGGTTCCATTCGTAGGTCGTTGAAGCCTGAATGACCTTGTCCGTTGGGACGTATGTTTGACCGTCGTCCCATTCCAACGGTTCTTCGTGCTCGAAGTACGGGTGTCGCAGACGCAACTCGTCACCAACGGAATCATCCATCGACCACAAGATCGGATGACCTTCGCGGATCACTAGAGCCCCACCGGGAGCAAGGAGCGCCGAGACCACCTCCGCCCATGCGTCAACGCGAGGAAGCCAGCACAGCGCCCCAATCCCGGTGTAGACGAGGTCGAAGCTATTGCACGGCAGTACTTTTGCTGCATCGTGAACGTCTGCCTCTACGAAGGTCACGACATCACCCGTCTCGGCGGCCAGTGTCCGAGCCTCCCGGATAGCGTCCTGTGAGAAATCCAGGCCCGTCGCGACGGCACCCAAGCGGGCCAACGAAATCGTGTCCGTCCCAATATGGCACTGCAGGTGCACGGTGTTCTTGCCGACGATGTCACCGAGCACCGGCAGGTCGAAACTGACGACATCCGAGAGCAACGAGCCGTTGTCGACGAACTCCTGCACCTGATACCCCGAGCCATCACGTGCCGCGTGAATTGCGGCTCGCTCGTTCCAGTTGGCCCGATTCGCACCCAACCAACCAGCTCTGTCACTCATGGCTGCCATCCTATTGGCGCGTACAACCTATTTAGCTGTACGGACAATGATCAGGTCGGCAATCTATTAAACCGTTGCGCTAGTGGGCTCGTCCGGTTGCGGGCCACGTTCGGGCTCATCTCTAAACGTGGCGCGTTTCCGGGTGGGGAGTTTCTGCGGCCACCAGAACCAGGGCCCCAGGAGCCTGGCCAACGGCATGACCAGGAACAGCCGGACGATCATCATGTCGAAGATCAGGCCGATGCAGATAGTGGACCCCGCCTGGCCGATGTTGACGACATCGCTGGAGAGCATAGCCAGCATAGTGCCGGCGAGCACGAATGCCGCGGTGACGGCGACGTTGCCTGAGCCTGCGATGGTACGAATCAGACCGGTGCGTATTCCGGCAGAGAGCTCTTCGCGGTATCGGGAGAGCAATAGCAGGTTGTAGTCGCAGCCCACCCCCACTAGCACGATGAACGCAATAGGCAGCGTCAGCCAATGCAATTCGATACCGATCAAGGTCTCCCAGATGAATGCCGCCAAGCCAAGGGAGCCCAGGAAAGACAGCACCACAGTGATCAGGACAATCACCGAACCGGCCAGGGTACGGGTGATCACCATGACGATCAGGAACACCAGACCGAACGTCGCCAACATCATCGTCAAGATGTCGTTCATGGAGAATGCCTGCACATCACGGTAATTCGCGGATGCACCGGCTACCAGCAGATCGACATTGGACAGCGATGTCCCCTTGATCGCCTCGTGGGCGGCGGACTCGGCGCGCTGAATCTGATCAATGCCCTGGGGACTCATCGCTTCGCCCTCGTGGTAGATCAGAATCCGTGCACCCTTGCCGTCAGAGGTCATCATGAACTTCAACCCTGTCTGAAAGTCCTTAGTTTTGAACGACTCCGGCGGCATGAAGAAGAAGTCGTCATTCTTGGCGTTGTCGAAGGCCTTACCCATATCGACCATCGGGTCGATCATGGGCTCCAGCTGGGCGATGGTGGCGTGGAAGAGGCTTTGCATCGTCAGGGTCAGCTGCTGCATGACAGCCATGTTCTGCACCATGGCATTGAGCTGCGTGATCATCTGCGGAGTGGCCGCATCAACCATGCTCAGCCCGTCTACCATCGGGCCCAGTTGCGAGGTCGCTTCGTCAATGTTGTCGACCGATTCATTCAACGAGCGCATGGCCCAACAGATCGGAATGTCGAAACAGTGAGGCTCCCAATACAAATAGTTACGTATCGGGCGGAAGAAGTCATCGAAGTTGGACAGGTTGTCACGGGTCTTCTCCATCGCGGCCTTCAGACCCCGGGAAGCCTCCACGGACATCTGCGTACCCGCGGACAACTGGCCGGTGATGTTCGCCATGTTCTTGCTCAACTCCATCATGTCCCCCATCCGGGCGGCCATGGTGTCGATGTCGGTTACGCGGTCTTTCAGGAACCCCAGATTCTGACCGATCTTGGTTCCCATCGAACCCATCGCATACGGCAGCGAGGCGTGTTCCAGCGGCCGGCCATTCGGCCGGGTAATGCTTTGCACCATCGAAATACCCGGCGTACGAACAATGTTCTTCGCGATCCGGTCCAAACTGATCATGTCGGTGGTGTTGCGCATGTCGTGATCGGCCTTGATGTACAAGGTGTCGATCGAGAGCTGACTCGGCTGGAAATGCCGGTCTGCGGCGTCATAGCCGCGAGACGACTCGACGCTCTTGGGAGCGTAATCGCGATCGTTGTAGCTCACCGTATAGTTGGCCAGGTTCGCGATACACAGTGGAATCACCAGCGCTGCAACCGCAATCATCGCGACAGGCCACTTGGCGATCGCCGTGCCCAGCTTGCGCCAGACCGGGCTGGTCTTGGCCGGCTCGGAGAGCCAGGGGATCTTGCTACCCAGTGTCAATAGGGCCGGCCCCAGCGTGAGCGCCGCGATGACGGCGACGACCATTGCCACAAAACACGGTGGCCCCAACGTCCGGAAGTAGTCGAGGGTCGTCAGGCTCAGGCACAGGCACGCACCCGATATCGCAATGCCCGATCCCAGAACAACGTGGGCCACGCTGCGCACCGAGGTGTAGTAGGCGGACTCCCGGTCCTCCCCCGCACGCCGGGCCTCCTGAAAACGGCCCAGATAAAAGATCCCGTAATCGGTGGCGACACCGAGAACCAACGACACGGCCATGTTCATCGCGAACGACGAGATCCCGATGACGTGGTTTTCGACCAGAAGGGAGACCACGCCACGGGCCGTGGCCAGTGTGATCAACACACCGATCAACGGGATGATCGCCCGAGTAAACGAGCGGTAGGCGATGAGCAGCATCGCGATGATCACCACGATGGTGACGATCGTCAGCGTGACCATGCTCTCGTCGGCGGCATTGAGAGTGTCCGAGGCCAAAGGCGCCGGCCCACTCACATAGACCGTGAGCCCCTCGGGCTTGTCCTTGTCCAGCTTCTCGATGATGCCGCGGATGGCCTTGATCGACCTGTTCGAGTCGGCGTCACCCAAATCTCCGGCAGGACGCACCGTCAGCGTTGCGGCCTGCGCGTCGGCGCTCTGCTGACCCGACCTGGTGACGGGATCGCCCCACAGATTCATGAGCGACTGCACGTGCTCTTTGTCGTCGAGTAGACGGCGAACCATCTCGTCGTAGTAGCGGTGGTCCTGCTCGCCGAGCGTGCGGCCCTGAGCCTCCAGGACAACTACCGCCATGCTGGTGTAGTCGGACTCTTCGAAGTCCTGCCCCTGCGTGATGGCAGCGGCCGACGAGGGTGCGTCACGGGGAATCATCGCCTTGGCATTGGCCGCGGTCGTTTCTTCCAGGGTGGGCACGAAAATATTGAGGGCTGCGGCCGCCAGCACCCAGAAGATCACCACCGGAATAGCCAGCACGCGGAGCAATCGCGCAGGCCCAGGGCGCTTCTCGGGTTCCTGCGCCACCGGCGGTGCGGGCGCTACCAGTACCGGACCGGTCGTCGCGTCCTCCGGCGGCTGCTGACCCGACGTCATGCTGCCGTCACCGTGCACGCGACCGCGGCACTGGCATGGTTGACGACCTGTTCCTCGCGGACCTCGCCGTTGACCCGGATGCGGCAGCCCAGCGAGTCCCCGTCCACCTGGGCGACCAGGCTCAGCGACGCGGCCGACGACATCGTGGTTTCAGAGACCGACCACGGCAATGCGGTCAGCACGACGTCGACGGGTTCGCTGTTGAGGTTGGCATAGGACACCTTCCCGCTGGTTCCCAAATTGCCGAACACCTCGTAAGTGACGTTCTTGGGATTGATCTGAACAACCGTGGCCGGAATCGGACGGGTGGTCGGCGGATGGCTGATTGCCTGCGACTTCTCCCGAATCCGATTAACTCCGAAGCCAACGACCACGATGACGATGAGCGCCACCAAAGGCATCCACAACGTGCCGAGAAGTCGACCGGCACGGCCTCGCGACTGTTTGTGCCGACTCATAGCTGAGTACCCCTGACCTGGACGGGATGGATAGCGGACACGCGATCCTCCTTGCCGCTCGTGTCGTTGTTACCTTCGGTAACATAGCTCTTGTTACCAAAAGTAACAAGTCGGCTAGGCTGTTGAACTATGGAGGCAGCTTTGACGTCCGGCGTGGGCTCGCGTCGTCCGTGGGCAGAGCGCCACGCGCACCTGCTGGACACCGCCGAGCAGTTGTTCTTCGAGCGCGGCTTCGCCGCAGTGTCGTTGAGCGATATCGCCCAGGCCGCAGGCGTCACCAAACCCATTGCCTACCGTCACTTCACAACCAAAGACGGCGCATATCTGGCGTGCGCGCGGCGCGCACAGGCTGATTTCGCGCAGACGCTGATACAGCGGGTAGATCCCACGCTGACCGTGCGCGACCAGTTCGCCACCGCCGCCGACGTGTTCTTCGAGCTCTTGGAGACTCATCCCGAGCGGTGGGAACTTATTTACGGCAGCGCCGCGGTGTTGCCTGCCGAGTCACGTGAAGAACTCTCCGCCTTGCGGTTGGACAACATCGAGACGACCTATGCGCTGATCACCAAGGACCATCCCGACGTACCCAAGCTTTTCGCCGAAGGACTCTCGCACGCCATGTCCGGTGCAGCCGAACGCCTCGGGCATTGGTGGCAGTCCCGCCCCGACCTGGACCGCCAACACATGATCGACATCTACGTCGAAATCTTCTATGCCGCCGTGGCCCCCTATCTCGATTCACCGCCATCAACAGACAAACGCTGATCAGTACCGCCGTCACCCGTCGCCGGTGACCGGGCCTGCACGGGCCGCCGCCCGGGCCGGACCCACACCGAACCGGCCAAACATCGCCGGAACACTCACCCCGACAACAACATCGAGATCCTCAACTACGCAGCTGTTGACAGTGGCGCCCATCCTCCGGGCAACAACGGCAACCTTGTCGCAGGCGGAAGCCGCGCCGTACAGCGCACGCTGTGCACCAGCCAGCGCAGATAGATCAGCGGCGGCCTGCGCGCGATGCCGCGCCACCACCGCCGAGCCCACCGCGGCGCCTCCTGCGGTCAGCGCCAGCAGCACGACAATCATCGCCACCGCGACGATGGTCGCCGAGCCTTCCTCAGCCCTCGGGTTCCATCGCGGAAACCGACTCGGCGGCAATCGTGATGGCGGGCAACAACCGGCTTCTCGCGGTAACCCGCGCCACCACGTAATCACCGTCTCGCCGAACCTCGACCACTGCGCCTCGAGGAGCAAGGCGGTGTGCGACCCGTCTCCCACCGCCTTCGTCACCGCGGGCGACCAACCGTGCCACCTCACGCGAGGCGTCCACACAACGCACCTGCATCGACACCGCTTGAATACCCGCAGAACACAACACGAGTACGGCCACCAATGCTGCGATACCGAACGCGGCTTCGACGGTAACCGCTCCGGTGTCGCCGGCTAGACGGCGGTGTTGAGCGCGCGCGTGATGATGTTGGTAAGCGCACTGACAATCGAGTCCCCGGTGACCACCGTGTAGAGGATCGCTCCGAAGGCCGCCGCCGCGATCGTCCCGATCGCGTATTCGACGGTGGACATGCCGTCCTCTGACTCGACGACCACCACCATCCGCCGACGTAGCGTCGTCAAGATGTTGCGTATCAATGGATTCCCTCCCTATTAACCCCGCGGTCGGTCCGCGGGTCACAGCACGCCACTACTGAACACATCCCGCGCCAAACCCATGACGACAGGCACAATGCCCAGACAGACGAAGGCCGGCAGAAAGCACAGACCCAGCGGCGCCCCGATAAGCACACCGGCCCGTTCCGCAGTGGCCACTGCCGAATCCAGCGCATCCCTGCGACACTGAGTGGCCAACGAGGCGATGCCATCAGCCATCACCGCACCGGAGTCGGCTGATCGCCGCGCCAGCCTGGTCAGCGTCTGCCGCTGCTCATATCCCGGATCATCCGACGGTCCCGGGTCAGCCCAGGCCGCAGACGCCGGGGCCCCCAAGGCGAGCATCTCACCTGCGCGATTCAGGATGCGGGCCAGTTCCGACGGCGCGCACGACGACACCACTAACGCGGCGGTTGCGACCGGCATCCCCGATCGAAGACACACGCTGAGCACATCAAGACTGAATGCCATTCCCAATAAACCTTTTTCAGCCACGCGGCGATCAGCAGAGACAATTGCGTCGGCACGCGACAGCCTGACCCGAGCACGCAACGCTCCCGGCGCGGTCACAATCGCCGCGGCCAGCATCAGCAGCGCTGCGGTCATCGCAATGCCTTCCCCGTAATAGCGTCGGACCACAGCAGACCTGCACACGCCAGTGCCACCCCAACGACGAGCAGCACGCCACCGAACCCACCTGAGCTCAGCACGGCGAGCGGTTTGGCTCCGATCATCTGCCCCAACCCGATTCCCGCTGCCGGCAGACCGGTGAGCACTGCCGCGGTCGCGCGAGGCCCGGCAAGCCCGGCGTTAACACGTGAGGTAAATCGTTGCCGCTCTTGCAGGTCCGTCCTACATGCGTCAAGCAGATCGGCAACCGCGAGACCGTGCCGTTGGGCCAGTGCCCAGCCGCTGCCGATCCGATCCCACTGGCCCGCCAATGGCCCCAGTCTCGGCATCGCCGGATCCAGTTTCACCCCGAGACGTGCGCGTGCGGCCATTGCCGCGAACACCTCCCCGACCGTTCCGCCAAGCTCCGCCGCAGTGATTTCGAATGCGCGCACCGGATGCGCGCCAACCCTCAGCTCGCCGACGAGCACATCAAGGCCGGACTCCAAAACAGCCAGTTCCTTCGACTGGACCTTCAGCCGGGAGCGGCGACTCCACCACATGCACAGGGTTCCACCCACCACCCCCACCGCGATCACCACCGACAGAGGCAACAACCACAGGGCCGCCAGCACCAGCACTCCCACAGGGGCTGCCGCCAGTTTCCAGTTCCACCGCCGCGAGGAAGCCCTCCGCCGTAGGCGTGAATACCTTTGCGGTGCAACAAGTAACGCAACAGAGAGCAGCAGTAGGGCCTGCGGTGTCATGTAACACCCCGCGTGATCAATGCATCGAATCGCTCCGCGCCGGAACGAGGTCCACCATCTAGATTCCATGCGGGTATCACCCGCGCTATCCCGTCGTCGGCCTTGCACACCACCGCGATCTCAGTCAGTTTCCGAGTGTTTCCAAACCGCCTGATGTGACATACGCACTGATCACGTTATCTGTAGCTAAATCGGATCGATGTGCGAAACATTGAGCTCCATCTGCAGCTATACCATCAAGTACATGTCCCTTATGAGGGGGCCGAGCAATACAATCGCGGCAAGCACGCCGTTACGGCGTGTTGCTTGCGCAGGCAGCTTTGTTATGCGAAATTCGCATGGTGAACCTACAAGAGCGGCTGCGCAAGGCTGTGGTCGATCATGGGCCGTCGTTAGCGACGTTGCGCCTGGACCTGGAAGTCGTAATTCCCAAGGTCGGGCAGATGTGGCAGGAGTGGTTCACCGATCCGCGGGACATTCATGGTCAGGCGTTTTGCACGGATGTTCGGCAGATGATTTTGAGGATGCGCGAGTTACGTCCGCCGATTCCTGGGGACACTTTGTTGACGACGAGGGGCAGTGGACTGTCAGTGCGGATCGGCGATTGCCATGGCATGGATTTCCGGTCGAGGCGTTGGCCTTCAAGGGTTTTGCATGGCGAACGAGTGCGGGTTGTGACCAGTCCAGGCGGCGGCGAGCTGCCTCTGCTTCGGCCGAAGGCCGCAATCGGTGGTCAGTTGGCTTTGGACGAGGAGTTGCCGGAGCCGTTGTTTCCGGCGCCGATTGTGACTGCAGCGGGTGCACCGGATATCTTCGCGCTGTGGTGGCCGACCGAGGATGGATGGGGATTGTCGGAGGCGGTGTTGGCGTTCGTGGTGGACGTCGACAGTGCCTCACGAGTACAGATTTTGGCAACGGAGCCGCTTCCGCCAGTAACGCTGTCGCCTTTGATGTCTCAGGGGCCGCGCGAGCAACGTCCGGTCGACGACTTCGGCGAGTACGAGCCGCCGATGTTCGGCACGGGCGAGGATCCGGACGAGCCGGCGTAACTGGTTGGTTCGTCGGGGGGCGAGGTATTTGTCAGTGGGTGGTTGTTGAATCGGGGTCGCGATGAAGTCGACCGTGGATGTGTATGGATTGAGGGTCAATCAGGCCCGGGTCATGCGTTCCATGACTGCGACTGCTGTCATGGAAGCGTTGGGGTGGAAACATTCTCGGCTTAACCGGTTGGAGAAGTCGACTACTACGGCATTACAGGTGCAGGATTTTGAGCATCTAGTTGAAGTGTTGCGGTTTCCTGCCAGGTTTTTCACTACCGCGCCGGCCTCGCGGGTGCATCAAGGCGATCTGCTGTTCAGGGCGCCGCGATCGATCACGGCCACTGAACGCGAGTATCTGGCTCAGTTCGCAGCGTTGACCGGGGATTTCCTTGATGAGCTGAACGCACGTACGCAGTTGCCTCCGGTGAAGTTGCCGATACAGCCGCTGGATACCCCTGTCGTGCGGGCTGCTGAAACTGTGCGGCGCAGTTGGGGTTTGGATCCGCATGCGCCGATTGAGTATCTGACTCATGAAATTGAGCGCAGCGGTGTTGTGGTTGTGGTGCGCCGTTTGTTGACTTCATCGTCGCGGCGCATCCTTGGCGATAGCGACTCCACCGGCAAGCTCGATAAGCATCTGGGCTATTCGGTTCGGGTCGGAGAGTTCAACACTCGCCCATTAATAATTGTGCGACAGTCCAATTCATGGGAACGTACCCGATGGACACTGGCACATGAGATAGGTCATTTGACATTGCACGCCTCAGGTAATGTCACCGAAACCTGTGAGGAGCAGGCCTCACAGTTCGCCTCCGAGCTTTTAGCGCCAGCGGCAATGCTGGCCAAAGAGGTACCACGATCGCCGTCGCTAGCCGAGCTGTTGCCAGTGAAAGCCAAATGGGGTTTATCGCTGGGAGCCTTGCTCAGGCATCTGCACACCGCCGAGCTGTTGTCCGAGCCGAAGTTCGACGCACTGCGCCGCCAGCTATATACCCGAGCCAACCCCGAGACAGGCACAACCTGGGGACGGGTAGAGCCAGGATGGGATGACCGCGAGGTAGAGCGGCCCCGCCTGATCAGCAAGTGGCTGGAGATGGCGTTCTCGGCACGGTCAGCAGCCATGCTGGCGCCTTACGGTCTGCCGTGGCCCCAAGACTTGTTGGAGGACTTTATGGCCGGGCAGCGGCCAGCCCCCCAGGCGACGGTTGCTCCATCCATGCCGGACACTCTGCGGCCAGCGGTGCGAACGTTTCCGGCAGCGGTGGCGCAGGTGGGCGGCAACAATGTCATTGCGTTTTCGTCGAGAAGCCGCCGCGGCTAACCACGAATAGGGGTGGTGGCCGGTGGCACGTGTGCAGCGGGTGATCTTTCCCGATGGGTCGCTTACCCACACGGTGGTCGGTGCTGATCACCTGCCAATTGCGCCGGCGGCCCAGTATTTGACGTTTCTGCGCGACAGCGCGGCGTCGCCGAATACGGTGCGCGCGTATGCGGCGGGGTTGGCCGCATGGTTCACGGTGCTAGAACACACCGGCGATGCGTGGGATGACTTTCCCACCACCTTGTTCGGGGCGTACCTGCGGTATCTGCGCACCGGGGATCTGCCCGGTGCTACGCGCATCGGGCAGCCAGCGGCCAAGTTGGTGGCCTCCTCGCTGCAGCCGAGGGCTGCTGCGGTGTTGTCGATGTACCGGTTTCACGCCGACGCCGGCACCACCGACGTGCCTTACCAGCGGTTGTTCACCCAGCGCGGCCGGTGGCGCCGCTACCGACGCTATGTGGGTTTCCTTGACGGGGTAGGTCCGCGCGCGCAGACCGATCATCCGATCTACCCGGTGCGCGCCCCTAACCGCTCCACCACGCCGGTGTTATCCCCCGGACAGGTCGCCACGATCTTGGATGGCTGCACCGTACAGCGCGACGGAGACTGGCTGCACGGACCGGCCGCGCTACGCAACCGGCTGTTCTTCGCGACTCTTGCCGAAACCGGGATGCGCCTGGGCGAAGCGTTATCGCTGCGGCACAGCGATTTTCATATCGGTGCCGGCGCCACCCCGTGGATCGAGATCGTCGAACGCCAAGATCATCCGCACGGCGCCCGCGTCAAAACCGGGTCACGACGGCTATACATCGGCGATGACCTGGAAGCCCTGTATTCGGAGTACGTGTGGCAGCTGGTGTCGATGAACGCCGATATCCTCGTGGAGGATCTGGAGCATCATTTTGTGTTCGTGAATCTGCAACGCGGGAAACTGTTTTCCCCGATGCGCCAAGAAAACGTGTACGACAAAGTGCGGGCACTGCGCAAAGCCCACGCGAGCCTGCCGCCCGATTGGACCCCGCACTGGCTACGGCACACCCATGCCACCGCACTGCTGCTTAACGGGGTACCTGAGCATGTCGTGATGCGCCGCCTCGGGCACGCCGACGTGCAAACCACCCTGTCCATCTACGGGTGGGTGACCCAGGATGCGGCGATGCGTTCGCTGGCCGGATGGAAAAACTACGTCGCCGGATGGAAAGGCTTACACGATGGCCAACCATGACGATCACCCCGCCGCCCACACCACGCCACCGCGTCAAGGCAGGTGGGCGGCGCAATGGGCGCTGGTGCCGTTGCCGTGGCAACGGCCCATCTACCGCATCGCATCCGAACCGACTGACCGCGTGTTCAAACCCAACAGCTACTACCTGCACCAGCGCGGCGGCGCCGACGAGCACGACTTCACCCCCGCCGGCACCCCGGCCAGGTTCGCCGACGAAATCGCCTGGTGGGTTTGGGTATGCCACACGGAGGGACTGCGCCGGATTGACCCGTCGATGCTGCGGTGGGCCGTCGGGGCGGTCAGTGCCGCCAACACCGAATACCGCAGCCAACAGGGCCGCACGCCAACAAGTGTCGCCGATATACCCGCCGAGATGATCGTGCGGCAGGCGATGGTGCTCTTCGAACGGCGCAACGGCCGGCTGCCCGCCCCGGGCACCCGCCGCAACGTCACCGGCCTCATCGAGCACCTGCACCTGTACATCTGCGTACGCTGCACCGACAACGACTGGTGGAGCGCCAACACCTGGGATATGTGCGCCGACCCACGTATACCCCAACGCGAACACGAACCACGACACGAGCAAACCATCAAACTGGCTGGCATCGAACCGGCCTGGCTGCGCGAAGGGGTCCGGTTCTGGCTGCGCATCAGCCTGGACGCCGAACTGTTGCGCTGGTCCTCCGCGATCGGCCGCGCCCAAACCATGGGGCGGCTATTTGGGCGATTCGTCAACGATCGCGGCTACAGCGACCCGCCCCTGTCTTCCGACCCGGCGCAGCTGCGCCTGATTTTCGCCGCGTTCACCGAATACCTGAAAACCCCTGCCGCAGCCTCAGATCCAAACAAACCCCTAACACCGAACACGATCGATGCCACCCAGTCGATCGTGCAATCCTTCTACACCTTCATGGTCGACCACGGCCCCGAAGCCGCCGCAGCCACCGGTGATCGGCGATGGGAAAGCCTCAGTGCCGCCCACCTACGGCTGTGGGGACCGAAGTTTCATGCCCGCCGTACCCGCAACACCCGCGAGCTGACCTGGTACAGCACCGCCGATTTGCAGCAGATGCTGTCCTACCTCGACGTGCTGGCCGCCCAGCGCGGCGCGCGGGTACCCGTGACGCATCCGGACGGCACGGTGTCACTGGTCAAAGGTCTCGGTGATCCGCAGGCGGCGCGAATCTGGCTGCTGCAGGCCCTGACCGGGCGGCGCGCCTCGGAAATCCTGATGCTCGACCACAATCCACTTGCGGTGATCCCCGGGGCTGAGCGGCCCACTGAGTCCGATGACCCCGATACCTTCGTGGCCAAACTGCGCTATCAGCAGACCAAAGTCGACGGCGTGGCACCCTCCATCCTGGTCGAGCAAGCCGTGGTCAATGTCATTCGCGAACAACAACGCTGGCTCACCGACGCCCACCCGCACCTGTCGCCGAAGTACCTGTTCATCGGTGTCAAACAAAGTCTGGCCGGGCGCCGGCCCCGCCCCTATGCCACCTACCGTGCCTCGCTACGCAAACTCGACGACCTGCATGGACTAACCGATTCGGTAGGGAATCCGTTGCAGTTCACCCAAACCCACCGGCTTCGGCACACCCGGGCCACCGAGCTACTCAACGACGGTGTGCCGATCCACGTGGTGCAGCGCTACCTGGGACACAAAAGCCCCGAGATGACCATGCGCTACGCCGCCACCCTGGCTGCCACCGCCGAAGCTGAATTCCTCAAGCACAAGAAGATCGGTGCTCACGGCGTCGACATCGGGATCAGTCCCGCCGACATCCTGGACATGACCCAGCTGTCGGCACGTACCGACCGTGTCCTACCCAACGGCGTCTGTCTACTGCCGCCGCTGAAATCGTGCGACAAAGGCAACGCCTGTCTATCGTGCGGACACTTCGCCACCGACGCCACCCACATCGCCGAGCTCAAAGACCAGTACGCCAAGACCACCGCCTTGATCGAGCTGCGCCGCAACCAACACCGGCAGCGCACTGGCCGCGAACTGACCGACGACAACGTGTGGATCGCCGCACGCCTGCGTGAACTACATTCGCTGCAAGCAATCCTGGACCGCCTCACCAACGAGCAGAGCCTCGCCCATGAGGCCATTGCCGGGGCCGGGACCGCCAACCGCATCCCGATAGAACCGGTAGCCACCCGCGGCGCCCACGACTCCGCCCTTCGCAAAGCCGAACCCCAACGGCCGACATGACCGTAATGCCAGCAGCGCAACGGGCCCTCGATGCTCACACCCGAAAACGCCGCGAACACGCTGACGCACGCATCCAGCAAGCCATCAAACGGCTACGCCGACGCGGCGCAGCCATCAACATCAGCACCGTAGCCCGCGAAGCGGGAGTCTCACGCAGTGTGATTCACCGCCGCCCGGAACTACGTCAACAAATCAACGCGCTACAACTACTGGAAGCCGTCCCCGACGAACCGGCGCCCCTAACACCCACAGACATCGAAAGCAGCATTATCGCCGCACTACGCACCCGCCTGAAAGCCAAAGAAGCGCACATCGCCGACCTTAAAGGTCAACTCCGTGAGAAAGAGACCATCATCGCCACCCTGCACGGAGAACTCGCCTGCCGTCCACTAGCAGATTGAAGTTGCTGGATCTCAACTCGACAAGATGAGAACGAGGGGCCAATGTTGCCACCGAATCTGCGTCATTGCCCGACTGGGAGCGCACCGATCGCGGGCCGGCGAAAACCAGACGGTGCGAAGTGATGGCGCTTTGGTTTCGCGTCGTTCCGATCGCTCTGCGGTAGGTAGATGGCCGGTTAGATCCTTTCGGCCTGCGGTGCCTTCCAGGCGCCGTTGAGCGCCTCCTCCTTGGGCCAGTACAGCCGCAGGATCATCTGGAACGGCCCGTCCGGCGCGGGCAGCCAGTTGGTCCCCTCGTCGGCGCCGGGCGACTGGTTCTGCACATGGATCGTGATGCCACCGTCTGGATCGTGAATCAGGTGCGGCAACATCGGCGAGTTGATGAGGTATCGGTTGATGGGGTTGGCCACCAGCAGGCTCTGCGGCATCTTGTACATGGTGATCGACCAGAACGAGTTCACCGGCGGCAGCTGCCCGGGCGCGAACCGCAACGTGTACTTATCTGCCCCGGTCAGCGGCGCACCGGCGGAGTCGGTGGCGATCACCGGGTACATGGCTTCCTGTGCCACGTTGCCGTAGATGCCCAGCACCGAGCCGGCCATCCGGTAGAGGTATTTGTTGCCGAGCTCCGCGTGGGTGCCGAACAGCTGCCCGGAGGTCACCTCGCCGGTATTGAGCTTCTCCTTCTGGAACGTGGTCAGCTCTGCCCAGGCGTCGGCCATGCCGTCCTTGACAGCCCGCAGGGTCTCCGGGCTCATGGTGTCGGGGTTGAAGTCGCCGTCAAGTCCGATGCCGATGGTCGCGAACTTCTCCCGCAGTTGCTTCTCGTCGGGCAGCACGGGCGCCGTCTTCAACACGAAGTTGAGGATCTGGAAGAACCTCGGCGAGGTCTTCTGCTCGTCGGGGGTCAGCGGGGCGATGAAGTTCATCGCGGGAGCTGTTGCGGCGGGCTTGTTTTCGAAGGCCGACAGCGGTTCGACGACGTAGCCGGCCTGGATCTTCTTGACGTTGTCGATGTCAGCGGGGTCGAGCAGCTGGGTGCGGTAGATCACCAGCGAGAAGTCGGTGTCCGAGCGGATCACCTCGTTGATCCCGGCGGGTTTGTCGCCCTTCCAGCTCGGGCCGGCCAGCAGGTACTTCCCGCCGCCGTTGCCGGTGGTGCGACTGCCCACGTAGGCGTAGTCGTAGGTGTAGCCGTCGAAGAACTGCAACGAGTAGTAGCGTCCGGCCTCGATCGGTGGCACCGTCAGCACGAGAGGCTCAGCTCGCAGATCAGCACCCAGCATCGTGTACGGGGTGTCGGAGTTGGGGGTCTGGATCGTGGTGTCCGCAGGGGTGAAGACCCGCGCGATGCTGTGGGGATGGTTCCAGTCACCCTTGTACTGCGGGTTGGCTTTGTCCACGAAGTACGAGTGCTGGATGCGGTAGTTGTCGACCATCGGGAAGCCGTACGCGTAGGCCTCCTTGGCGATCTCGCGCACCTGCTGCGGCGTCGGCGCCCCTCTCGAAGCCGCGGGTGATTCGTCGGACTTGCCGCCGCAGCCGGCGGTCGCGGCCATCAGCAGCACAGCCAGCCCTGAAACCCAGACCTTCATTCGTTTCCCTCCATGGTGAGTCTGTTCAATCTCGCTCGTCAGCAGGGCTGCCCGGGCGGGGTGAAGTAGGGGACGTCTTCGACTGTGTAGCACGGGATCTCGCCCGGCACGTACGGCACGTGCTGGGCCGCGATCGCGGTGCTCACGGCGACGTCACCGGCGATGTTGGTGCAGCCGGCGGCCGAGAAATGCCTACCCCCGGCGCTGGCGCACACGTCCGCCGAAGCGGCAGGCGCCGCGACGACCGGCGCGAGGGCCAGCGGGGCGGCGACCAACGCTGCGGCCGCCAGCAAGGTGGTGGTGCGATTCTTCACAAGTCTCCTGTGGTTGATCGTCGCCGCGGCCCACCACCATCGGCCGGTCACAACGAGTCGTGGTCCCCCGACCGGGCACCACTCTGCAGCATCCGGCACCCATTCGTCTTGACTCCGCTGGACAGCTTCTTGATGATGCTGGACATGCAGCTAGTCCCCGGATCGTCGCTCACCGGGTTCGCGCCGCTGGTCCGCGCTCATGGCGGGGACCCGGACGCGCTACTGGCCGTGGCCGGCATCGACCCTGTCGACGCGGGACACGACGACCGATTCATTCCGCTGCGCAGCGCCATCACCGCGGTCGAAGCGCCGCCATGGTGCTCGACGTGCCCGACTTCGGGCGCCAACTCGGCCGGCGGCAAAGCATCGACATCCTCGGCCCCGTCGCCGTGGCCGCCCGCACCGCCGCCACGGTCGCCGTGGCGTTCGACGTCCTGCTCACCTACATGGACTCCCACAGCCCCGGCATCACCGCGCGCGTCACCGATCACGCCGATCCGGCGCTGCGGCGGTTCGAGTACGGGTTCCTGCTGCACCCGCCGCCCCCGCAGGCCCAGGCCCTCGAACTGGCCCTCGGTCTGACCCTGCAGGTGCTGCGATTGTTCCTGGGCGGCGCCTATCGGCCGGTGGCCGTGCACATTCCGCACCCGCCGCTGGAGGCCGGCGCCGACTACCGCGTCTACTTCGGTTGCACACCCCACTTCACCGAGCCGGTCGCCGGGTTCACCCTGCGCGCCAAGGATTTGGAGCGCCCGCTCTACCACGATCCGCTCGCGCACCGGCTCGCGCTCACCTACCTGTCCGAGGCCCACGGCCGGCGAACCCAGGACGTCGCCGACACCGTCCGCAGCGTGGTGCGCCAGCTGCTGCCTACCGGGGAACTGTCGGCCACGCTGGTCGCCCGCCAGTTCGGCATCCACCCCAAAACGTTGCAGCGGCGCCTCGCCGCGAAAGGCACCACCTTCCCGGAACTGGTCGACCTAACCCGCCGCGAGCTGGCCCACCGGCTGCTCACCGGAACTGACCTGCCCGTGTCCCAGGTAGCCCGTCAGCTGGGATACGCCGAGCACAGCGTGTTCACCCGCGCCTGCAGGCGCTGGTTCGGGTTGGCGCCGACGGGGTACCGCGACAGACCCGACTCGACCGCTGGAATCCGCGACGATGCACCGGACCCACGGCGAGGACTCCGGATGTGACACGGGCAACCCCCGACGACAAGCTGCCTCCGCGAGAACTCGTGGCACGTGAGGCGCCCTCGAGATAGATGGTGCTGGGGCGCGCATCCAGTAGGCGATTAGCCGTGCTCCGCATCTCCACAAACCACCGAATCCACGCGTGACTGCAATCCTCGACAAGTCCACCGGGGGCACGTGGCGTTGAAGGTGCCCGCAAGCCTTGAACCTCCCAACGGTAACGAGTCCCGT
>NZ_LJYH01000019.1:0-55003 GCF_001440005.1 Mycobacteroides sp. H001 | reverse complement strand
GGCGGGGGTGGTGGCGGCGGCGTTTCCGTCATACCTGCACTGTATCGCCGAGCCGGATACGTGGGCAGGACACCGAATCGGGCAGATGGTGGGTTGCGACTATGACGGTTCGGCCAGCCAGCAGTGGACCCGCGGGGTCCAGTAGCTCTCGTAGGAACGTCTCGGCGGCCTGCCCGTCGAGATGTTCGGTGGGTTCGTCCAGCAGCACCACCGGCACTTCGGAGAGCAGTGCCCGGGCGAGAAGCAGCCTGCGGCGTTGCCCGCCCGATACCGAGGCCGCACCTGCTGTCAGCACCGTGTCCAGCGCGTGTGGCAATGCCTCGATCCAGGAGTCCAGGCCGACGTCGGACAGCACGTCGAACAGCTCTCCATCGGTCGCGTCGCCGCGCGCGACGAGCAGGTTGTCGCGCACCGTGGTGGCGAAGATGTGCGCGTCCTCGCCGAAAAACCTGATGAGCGAGGGCAGTTCGGTGGCGGGTAGGTCCGTGATATCGGTGCCGCCGATCCGGATGGCACCGGACGCCGGCGGCGTGAGGCCGGCAAGCGTTGTGAACAGGGATGTCTTGCCGATGCCGCTGGACCCGGTGATCGCCATCCGCGCGCCTGCAGCCAGCCGAAACGACAACGGACCCGATGCGGAAGGGCCGGTCCGCCACGTTAGGTCAACGCATTCAAGCGGGACGCCTGCCCTGCCGTTGGCAGGCATCACATCGACCGGTGCGGACGTGTCGTCCCCTGCCATCACGAGTTCTTGCAGGTTCCGCGCCGATGCGCGGGAGCGGGCTATGCCGATGGCTGCGGCGGGTAACGCGGCGGAGGCCTCGAATGCGGCCAGCGGCAGCAGCACCAGGACGGCAAGCGTCGTGGGTTCGACGTGTCCGGCCAGCTGGACCGCTGCGGCGAACGCCCCGACGACTGCGGCGCCCACGGCGAGAGTCGGAACCGCCGCTGACCATGCGGCGGGAACGGCGGCGGCGTCTTGAGCTGCGGCCCAGTCTCTGCGGCGTTGGCGCGCCAGTTCAAGCTGACGGGGGAGAAGTCCTCGAACTCGCAGTTCCGGGGCATGATCCAGGATCTCGACCGTCGTCTCGGTCTGCAGGGCGCGGGCCCGGGCGCCGCGTGTCTCTCGTGTACTGGCGGCCCGCGACGCCAACGCGGGTGCCAGCACGTCGGCGACCAACAAGGCACACGCCAAAATGGCGGCGGCAGGTATCGATATGAACGCAACTGTCGCGGTCGCGGCCACTCCGAGCACCCCGGCTACCGCGACGGGTATGACGCTGCGGACCACCGTCTCGGCGAGTTCGTCGATATCGGTGCCGATCCGGTCGAGCACCACGCCCTTGCGGACCTCGCCGGCCGCGCCGCCGACTAGTCGCGCGTACACGTGTGCCCGGACGGTGGCGGCGCCGCGCAGCGCGATATCGTGACCGGCCAGCCGTTCGCAGTATCGCCAGATGCCTCGCGAAATGCCCAGTGCGCGTACCGCAACCACGGCCACGGACAGATCGAGTACCGGAGGCATCTGCCATGCCCTGGTGATCAACCATGCCGACAGACCCGCCAGCGCCAGTGCGCTGCCCAGCGCCAAGACACCGCATGTAACGGCCACGGCCAGTCGCACCGGCCGCACCCGCAAAGCGATCAGCCAGTGCCGCAGCGGATCAGAGGTATGCGACATGTCTTGCCTGCACGGTGAACACAGCGTCGGCGGCAGCCAGAACAGGCGCCCGATGGCCGACCAGCACCACCGTCGCACCCCTGCGGGCACGAGAAACCAATGCGGCAAGTACACCGGCCTCGGTATCGGCGTCGAGGTGCGCTGTGGGCTCATCGAGCAGCAGGATCGACCGATTGGTGCCGAGCACACGGGCCAGGCACAGCCGTTGGCGTTCTCCCAGTGAAAGCCCGCTGCCGCCCGCACCGAGGCGGGTATCCAATCCGTCACGCAGCGTCTCCAGTGTGCTGTCGAACCTGCTGTCGATCAGTGCGGATTCGAGATCGTCCAGCGGCCCGAACATCTCGAGGTTCTCGCGCACGGTGCCGGGTACCAGCACCGGGCGCTGTGGCAGCCATCCGAGCATTGACCACCAGTTGTCGCGCTGGATCCGCTCCAGTGGCACCCCGTCCACAAGAACCCGGCCCTGAGCGGGCGTGGTCAGCCCAGTAATGGTGTGCAACACCGTCGACTTTCCGGCGCCATTGTGCCCGGTAAGAACCGTCACGGCGTGGGGGCGGATTGTTGCGGTCAATTCCCATGGTGCGTAACCACTTCGGTCCGTCACGCTGATGGCGTCGAGTTCGATGACCGGATTCCTGCGTGGAGTCTGCGTTCCGCCGGCTGCCGCCGGGGGCCCGAGGGCATCGAGGAGTTCGAAGGCCTTGTCCGCGGCAGCTGTGCCATCGGCAGCGCTGTGGAACTGGATTCCGACGCGTCGTAACGGCCAGTACACCTCAGGTGCCAGGATCAGGACCGTCAGCGCGGTGGTCAGGTCGAGGTGCCCGAAAACCAAACGCATGCCGATCCCCACCGCGATGAGCGCGACGCTGAGGGTCGCGATCATTTCGAGCACCATCGCGGACAGAAACGCCACCCGCAACGTAGCCATTACCGAACGGCGCTGAGAAGTACCGAGTTCGGTGATTCGGCGTAGTGGAGTCGCGGTGCGCCCGAGCGCACGCAGCGTCGGGATACCCGCTATCAGATCGAGAATCTGACCGGTGGCCGCGGTCGATGCCTGCAGTGCGGCCTCCGCTCGATCGCGGGTGAGCAGGCCGATGAGAACCATGAATATGGGAATCAGCGGCAGAGTGATCGCGACGATGATGGCGGATCGGATATCGGACAGTGCGATCACCAATGCGGCGGCAGGTGTCACGATTGCCGCGCTGAGGACCGCGGGGAGATATCCGGCGAAGTAGGGGCGCAGGTCTTCCAGTCCCCGGGTCAATACCGTCGTGGCCGAATCTCGGAACTGCTCGAGGTCACGTGGCTGCGCCTCGGCGATGGCCGACAGCAGCTGGTCATCGAGGTCGGCGATCACCCCGGTTGCGCCGCGTTCGCTGAACCGGGTCTGTACACCCTGAGCCGCCGCCCGAAGCGTCCAGAGCACCACGAGGATGGTCATCGGCTGCCCCATATGGGCCATATCGCGGCTCGCCGGATCGGTGATCAGTAGCGCGAGGGCACGTGCCAGGACCACCGCGATCGTCAGGGTGCAGGCCGTCATCACCAGCTCGCAGAGCACCGTCAGGATCAGGTAGCGGCGGGCAGGAGCGCTGCGGCGCCACAGTCGGGGATCGATCGGGGCACTGCGCGAGCTCGTCATCGCACGGGTAGCCCGACCGGGTCGGGAATCTGGTCGGCCGAGATGCGCTGCCGGAACACCCAATATGTCCAGCCTTGGTAGATAAGCACCACGGGAGCGGTGACCGCGGCGGCCCAGCTCATCACCCTGAGCGTATAGGGGCTTGACGATGCGTTTGTCACGGTCAGGTTGTAGGCCGGATCAAGGCTGGAGACAATCAGATTCGGATAAAGAGAGCCGAAAAGCAACGCGACGACCGCGACCACTGTCAGGCAGGTGCAGGCAAAAGCCCATCCGTCACGGGAGACTCGCGAAAAGGTTGCCGCGCCGACCAGCGATAACGCGGCAATCACGAGTGCGATCCACGTCCAGCTCTTGCCGTAGGCAAGCTGAGTCCACAGTCCGTATCCACCCGCGGCGACGATCACGGGAACCGCCAGCTTGCGTGCCGTGGAGACGGCGTCCTCTCGCACCGCGCCGGCGGTCTTGAGCGATATGAACAGCGCACCGTGAAAGGCGAAGAGCCCCACGAAAACTACGCCGCCTAGCAGCACATATGGTCTGAGCACATCGCCGATGGTGAGGGTGAGCTGCTTAGCACTGTCGACCGGAAGCCCGGCGAGCATCGCCGAGAATGCCACGCCCCACAGCAGTGCCGGAATCCAGGATCCGATCGCTATCCCGAGATCGCAGCGGGCACGCCAACGGGGGTCATCGATCTTTCCCCGCCATTCGATGGCGACGATCCGGACGATCATGGCCACCAAGATGAGCAGCAGCGGAAGGTACAGCCCGGAGAACACCGTTGCATACCAGTGCGGAAAGGCTGCGAACATCGCGCCCCCCGCGGTGATGAGCCAGACCTCGTTGCCGTCCCATACCGGCCCGATGGTGTTCAACACGGCCCGTCGCCGGCGGTCATCACCACGGCCGAGGGGATGCATGAGCATCCCGACGCCGAAGTCGAACCCTTCGAGCACGAGGAAGCCGAGGAACAACACCGCCACGACGATGAACCAGAACTGTTGCAATGCTGTGGGATTCATGTCCGGAACCTCCTTACGCGGCTGGTTGGGCTAGTAGGCGAAGGACAGCGGTTTGACACTGTCGTCATCGGTCACGGGCGAAGCTGGTTCGGTGTCGTGCTCGAGGGGCCCCTCGATGGTGTATCGGCGGATCAGCCAGAACCACACCACACCCAGTGCGCCGTACAGGAGGGTGAACGTAATGAGCGATAGCCATACCGTGGCCGCGGAATGGTGGGAGACCGCCAGATCTACGGTGAGCCGGATCTGCTCCACCCCAGTCGGATTGGGTGCCACCACCCACGGTTGCCGGCCCATCTCGGTGAACACCCACCCGGCGCTGTTGGCAAGGAACGGGGTAGGGATGGCCAGGATCGAGAGCCAGGCGAACCAACGCTGACTGGGGATGCGCCCACCACGGGTGACCCATAACCCTGCCAGCGCCAGCAAGGCCGATCCGGCAGCCAGCCCGATCATCGCACGGAAGGACCAGTAGGTGACAAAGAGATTGGGCCGGTAGTTGCGCGGTCCGAACTTCTGCTCGTATTCCTTCTGAAGGTCTTCCACACCCTTGAGAGTGACGTCGGTGAACTTGCCCTCGGCCAGGAACGGCAGCACATACGGCACCGAGATGGCGTGTGCCACGCTGGCGCAGTTGTTGTGCGTACCGACCGTCAACACCGAGAACTTCGGGTCCTTCTCGGTGTAACAGAGGGATTCTGCCGACGCCATTTTCATGGGCTGCTGCTGGAACATCAGCTTGCCCTGGACGTCCCCGGTAGCCGCCAGCGCACCACCGGACAGGATCATCACGGCGCACGCACCGATGGCGGCGGGCCGGTACATCGTGCGTGCATCGTCGAGCGTGCCGACCTTGTGGGAGCGGACCATCCACCAACCACAGATTCCCGCGACGAAGGTGCTTGCGGTGAGCAGGGATCCGGCGACGGTGTGGGGGAACGCGGCCAGCGCGGTGTTGTTGGTCAGGAGCTCGGTAATGCTGATCAGTTCGGCACGGCCGGTCTCCGGGTTGTAGACGGCACCGACCGGATGCTGCATGAACGAGTTGGCGGCAATGATGAAAAACGCCGAGGCGTTGACGCCGATCGCCACCATCCAGATACACGCCAGGTGCACCAGCTTGGGCAGCCGCGTCCATCCAAATATCCATAAACCCAGGAAGGTTGACTCCAAGAAGAAGGCCACCAGCCCTTCGAGGGCAAGAGGAGCGCCGAATACGTCTCCGACGAAGCGGGAGTATTCGCTCCAGTTCATTCCGAACTGGAATTCCTGCACGATGCCGGTGGCCACACCCAGGGCGAAGTTGATGAGAAACAGCTTGCCGAAGAACCGGGTCAGCCGGTACCAGGAGTTGTTGCCGGTGACCACCCATGCGGTTTGCATGATGGCCAGAAGCGGAGCGAGCCCAATGGTCAACGGCACCAGAACGAAGTGGTACACGGTGGTGATGCCGAACTGCCATCGGGATACGTCCAGGGCGTTCATCGCCACCTCCTACGACGCAGCGTAGTAGTAGTTGCTATCCAAGATCAACGCGATACGGGCCACATTTACTAATACGCCAACGAGGCGAACGCGGGGCGATAAACGCATGAACCCACAAGATGGGTGCGGCTACGGGATCCGTCGGGGTTCGGCGAGTGAGCGTAATGCCGGCGCCACAGCCGGACCCGCCAGGAATCCATCGGTACCGCCCGCATCGAGAGCGCGCCGATAGATCTCGGCGGCACCGCGCACCGCCTCGAGCGTCAATTCGATGTCGACAGACGTGTGTGCGGCGGAGATCACAAAGGATTGCCCCAGCACGCCGCGAAGCAGAAGTTCTTGCAACAGCAGCGCCCGATACGCCTGTGAGGGCTGCCGGTCCGGGTCGAGGCTCGTGAAGGTGAGGCATGACGACCGTCCCGCGGTCTGAATATGTTCGTCCACACCAAGTTCTGTGGTGATCTCGGCCACGCCTGACGCAAGGCTGCGGCCCGCGGCCTCCATCGCGTGAACGGGGGCGTCATCACGGTAGGACTGCACCACCGCACGAAACGCGGCCAGCCCCACAGCTTCTGGCCCATTGGTGGTGGACAGGAGAAACGTCCGGGGGTCATCGGTCCGCAGGCCGCCGCGTTCCATGTAGTCCCGCTTTCCGGCGAGTGCGGCAATCGCAAATCCATTGCCCATGGCCTTGCCCCAACATGACAGGTCGGGGGTTACCCCGTAGACCGCCTGGGCGCCCTGGCGCGACCACCGGAATCCGGTGATGATCTCGTCGAAGACCAGCAGTGCACCGTGGTCGGTGCACAGTGACCGCACCGATTCGAGGAATCCGGGTGCGGGCTCGGCTGCCGCGCTGGCCGCTTCCATGATGACGCAAGCGATTTCCCCCGGGAAACGGTTGAAAAGCGTGACCAAAGAATCGACATCGTTGTAGCTGAATCTGGCGATGTCGTCGGTCGCCGACTTGGGGATGCCCGCGTTCATCTCGGTGGTGCCAATGAACCAATCGTCGGTTGAGAAGAACGGCTGCCGGCATGCCGCCACCTTGGTGCGCCCGGTGACGGCGCGGGCCAGGCGGATGGCGGCGGTGGTCACATCCGACCCGTTCTTGGCGAACTTGACCATCTCGGCGGTCGGCACGGTACGCAGAAAGTCTTCGGCGGCTTCGGCTTCCAGCACCGTGGGCCGGCTGAAACTCACACCCCGCGCCAGGGTTTCGCGAACCGCCTCGACCACGGGACCGTACGCATGACCGAGCGTTATCGCGCGCAGTCCCATGCCGTATTCGACATAGGAGTTTCCATCTATATCCCATACCCGTGCAGCCGCCCCATGGGTGAGCACCGGTGCCATGCCCAGCGGGTACTGATCGGCTCCGCGTGCATAGGTATGTGCGCCTCCCGGCACCGCGTCGTGGAGCCGGGCCTGCCATGCGTTCGACTGATCGAATCCCCGGTGTGTCATGTCTGGACTTTCTGATTGCGTTTTACCAGCGCCCATGCCGCACCCGCGAGCACGATCAGCAGCCATCGGACCATCGAAATTTGTTGGAAAGCAGATACATCCAACACCGAGGCGACGACGGTGAGCGCGACGAGCGCGCCGAGCACACCGTTGATCAACTCCGTGGTGGGCACATCCTCGCAGCGGTTGCGTGCCCTGGCCGCGTACATGATGGCCGTGATCATCAGGACGATCAGGGTCAGCAAGCCCAAGATCCCGCCTTCGATGAGGCGGCTGAGGTATTCGTTGTCGAGGACCGGCTGCTCGGGCCCGAGGGGATAGGTGAACGCTCCCTGGCCCAACCAGAAATGCTCTGTCCAATGGGCCATCACGTAATCGATTCCGCGGGCGCGTGATTGCAGCGACGGATCGTCGGCGCTACCCATGAAGGTACTGATGATCGCGTCGAAGACACCCAGGCCGCTCACCGCGGCAACTGCCGCCGCACCGAGGGCAGCCGCGACCAATCCCGCGAGCCGCCGCACCGGCCAGCGCCACGACATCACCAGAATGGCTGCCGCCAATCCGATGAAGGCAGATCGCGAAACCGTCACCACCGAGCCTGCGATCACCACGATGGTCAGCAGTGCCCAGGGCCAGGCTTTACGGCCGGCGGCCTGGGCGCTGTAGACCAGTGCAACCCCGATGGGGGCGATGGTGGTCAGCACCGCACTCAGCTCGAGGGCATGGGCGGCGGCACCCTGTGCACGGACGACGCCTTCACGGACAATTCCGTGTGCGACACCGGTATCCCCGAACTTCATAATGCCGGGGATGCGGATCATGGCCGCGATATCGACACCGGTGCCGAACTGCACCAGGGCGAAGGCCGCGGTGATGGCAGCGCCGATGACGAGCGCCTTCAACAACATTTCGATAGTGCGCGCGGAATTGTCGGGGTAGGCGGCGAAAAGAAAGACGAAACCGATGAGCGCGGTCACCGTTACCGCGAACGCCGCAATGCCCTGCCCAGCCTGAATCAACGCCACGTGCGGAAGAACGTGTGTGGTGACGACGTTGAAGGACACCACCGTTGCCAGTAGTGAGGCCAGAATCGCGATCGCGAGCCCGCGAGCACCAAGGGCAAGTCGGTGCCCTGATAACACCCAATAGACACCCAGGGCGCCAACGAGAATCAACGCGACCTGGGCGGGGCTCAGTCCCTTGAGCGCGTAGACCGCGTACACCTGTCGGGTGCTCAGGAGCACGATCAATGCCAGCGCCACGAACGTGACGGTGGCCGGCCCGCGGCCGGACACCACTGTGGCCGGGCTATCGGTCTGAGGAAGGCTTGTCGTCACGCCAGCTACGGAAATCGGTGAGTCGGGGTGGAGTCCAGTTCAAGACCGCTTGGGCAAGTGCCTCGTCGTCAATCTCGACGTTGTCCAGATCATCATCGATGATCGTTGCCTTCGAAGGGTTTGCCACACTCTGGCCGCTACCGTTCGTTTCAGCCCGGGCCGGTTCCGCGACGGGTTCGGCAGCGGCGGGACGCGTGTGCGCGTTCTCGCCGCCCTTCGTCTTCGCCCGGGCCTTGATCTTGGTTCTGCCATCAGTGGACTTTTCTTTGCGACGACGGGCGGCAAGTGCGTCATACACCAGCAGCCCGATGATGCCTGCCAGCAGCGCCGCGACCGCCATGGAGCCCGCCGATTTCATGGCGCTGGAGGATGTCACGACCGGTGCGGTGGGTTCCTGCAGCACGGTGAGGCTGGCCCAGTTCTCGGGGGAGACGGAGGCACCCACCTGGAGTTTCACCAGGTTGTCGCGGGCAACGTCCAGCAACGCCGAAGCGCCTGCCTGACAGTCGGAAGTAGCGCTGCACAGCACCAGAATCGACACTTGCGGTGAGGGCTGTTGATTGCTCGGGCCCAGGTCGATGGTGTTCGAGACCTTGTAGTCCACACCCGGTGCCGCGGCAGCGATCACGGCCTGCGCGGGCTGGCTGGACATCGACGTGGCAAGGATGCCGGCGAGCTGGGCCTTCTCCGGCGAGAGGTTCAACATGGGGTTGGCACCGAGAGTGTCACCGGTCGACGAATACGTGGGCGGCGGTATCACCACGGCCGACGCGGTAGATGCCCGGACGGTGACGCCAGTGGTGTATCCGTAGGCGCCCGCACCGCACATCAGCAGGATCACCAGAAGTAGCGCAATTCGCCGGTTCAAGATCCGCTTGACCAGGTCGTTGACGTTCACGGGCGCTCCGACTCTCGCTATCGTCCGGACTATCCGCAGCAGGCGCGCCGTCCCATAACCAGCGTTATTGGTCACGAGCATAACCCACACTTGCCCGCTGTCCGGAATGGACGGCGCTAGGCTGTCCGCCGTGTCGACAGATCAGCTGGGCTCGCCGATAAGGGTGACGATCTCCGAGGTCACGGTGGATCTTTGCTCGGTGCGCGCCGTGCTCGACGCGGTGACACAACGTGCCTCAGCGTGTGGCGCGCGGCCGCTTGTTGTCGGCTCGGTGAACCTGGACCATTTCCATCATTTCGGTTCTGGTCGCGCGAACCCCGATTGCGCAGCATTGGGTCCCGCGCTGGATTGGTTGATGCTTGCCGACGGGGCGCCGATCGTGGCGCGCGCCCGCCTCAAGACTCGGCAGAATTGGCCACGGATTACCGGAGCAGACCTATTGCCGATGGTTCTGGCACAGGCGGCAGGCACAGGTCACCGCGTCGGATTCCTCGGCGGGCTACCGCAGGTGCACGACAGGTTGCGCGCTGTACTGCACGAGCGTTATCCGGGTCTTGCCGTATCCGGTCTCTGGGCACCCGATCGCGCAGATCTCATCGATCCGGATCGCAGCGATGCGCTGGCGGGGGACATCGCTGCCGCAGACACCGATGTGCTGGTCGTGGGGCTTGGAAAGCCCTTACAGGAATTGTGGATTGCACGCCACGGTCTGACTGCGGGTGCGCGCGTCCTGCTGGCCTTCGGGGCATCGGCGGACTTCCTTGCCGGCGCCGCGACGCGCGCCCCGGAATGGATGCAGCGCTGCGGACTCGAATGGTCCTACCGGTTGGGTCGGGAACCCCGCCGCATGGCCCGCCGGTACCTGATACAGGGACCGGCCGCGGTGGTGCGGTTACGAAAGGCCGCCGTCGGGCCCGCACTGCCTTGGCACGCGTAGTAGCTAAACCCCATGGATAATGCTCGCGAAATGCTCAGCCATCCGTTCGGAGCTGAACTCCGCCCGTGCACGCCGCGCCCCAGCCTCTCCCAGGGCGCGGGCGCGGTCAGGATCGCGCGTCAAATCTGCGATCGCACGGGCGAAGGCATCGGGGTCCCCGGGTGGCACCAATACACCGTCGACGTCGTCGCGGACGTAATGCGCTATGCCCGGGTTGTCTGTCATCACCACCGGGCGCCCACTGGCCATGGCCTCGAGGGCGACGGTCAGACCAGAACCGGTGATCACGTTGGGCCGCACCGCGATCGCCACGAGTGTGGATCGCCGGTACAGATCGCGCATCCGTCCGTACAGCCGCTCGGTGTGCAGCGTGACAACCTCGGATGGTGCGGTGATCGGCAGGGCCGTGGCCAGCTCGAGCCCAAGGCCGGGACACTGTTCGCGGGCGATCAAAACCGCCTCGACAAGAAGTGCGTGATCGCGGTGGACATCTTCACCCGCGCTGACCACCAGGGGAGCGCCCGCGCTCTCCCACGGTTGCACTCGATAGAAATCGGTATCGATGCCCACCGGCGCGAAATGCAGCCGGGCATCATCGACACCCCAGGCCCGCGACAGCAGTTCGACCTGCGGGGGAGACTGCGAGAACACCGCAGCACTGCGGGCCAGCGCATGGCGCGCGAGTCCCCGATGAATCGGCGAAGAGTCCGCGGGCTCGGTGAGCCATCCGACTCCGGTCACCACCGGTGGGCTCATCCGCATCGCGGCGGCACAGGCCGCGGGCACTCCGGTGCGTTCGTCGTAGCAGAAGACGACGTCGCTTTCGCGACGCGCAGCCCGGTCTGCGACGACTTCCAGGATCTCAAGATCTCCTGTTCGATAACGGATCTGACCGGCCACACGCTCGAAGCGGCGCCCGAAAGAGAACTCACTGAAGGTCGGCGTCACACCATAGTTGGACAGCCGGTGCAGTCCATAGGGTGCCTGATCCGGCACCTCATCGGCGCGGTTCCGGGCCTCCCATCGCGAAGCCGAAACGCCGTGTGGCAAAGCCACATACGCGTGCAGTCGTCGTTGCATTGTTCCCATCCCGTATCGCCGCAAGGTAGCACATGACATCCGAACATGCCGATGGATCCCCGGTCGTCGAGCCGGCCTCGGGGCGCCGGATTGCCAGTGCCGTCGCATGGCAACTCGGTGGCCGGGTGCTGGGGACCATCGCTTCCATCGCCGGGATCGCACTCACAACCCGCGCTCTGGGGCCAGAGTCCTACGGGCATCTCAATGCCGCGATCTTCTTCATCGGTTTATGGACCAGCCTGACAGAGCTGGGTATCGGCGTCGTGATCGTCCGACGGGTCTCGGCTGGCGCCGGCAGTCTGCAACGCTTGGTCGGTATCAATCTTGCTTTCTCGCTCAGCTATTGCCTTCCACTTGCCGCAGTGGCGGCGCTCTCGGGCTGGCTTATCTACGCGGATCACCCCGAGGTGCAGTCGATGCTGCTCATCATCAGTGCGAGTCTGACCCTGACGACACTGTCGAGCTGCCTGAACCCGATCTTCATGTCTTCGGTCCGGTTTTCGGCGGTGGCGCTGGCGGACACACTGTCCCGGGTAGCGATGCTGGCGGTCACGATTTTCCTGGTCACCGTTGACGCAGAACATGTTTGGTATGCGCTGCCGCAGGTGGTCGCCCCGGCCACACTATTGCTGATTCAAGGCATCGCGGCTCATCGGATCACGCCGTTGCGAATCATTCTGTCGGCGAGTGAGACGTGGGGCCTGGTGCGCGAAAGCCTGCCGCAGACGATGGTGCTCATCATCGGGGTGCTCTATTGGCGAATCGACGGTGTGATCCTGAGTCTGTTGAGCACGCCTGCGGAGGTCGGCAGGTATGGGCTGGCGTACCAGACAGCGTTCACCTTGTCATTGGTAGGGAACTTCTTTCTGGGCGCGACCCTGTCCACGATGACGGGGCTGTTCGCCGCCTCGCGCGAGCGTTTCGCCGCCTTCATCGAGCGATCCATGGGACTGATGTTCGCCATCGCGGTTCCGGTGGCAGTGGTCGGGTTTTTCGTGGGACGAGATCTGGTCGCACTTCTGGGGTCCGAGCAGTTCGTGGACAAATCAAACCTGGTGATGCCGTTGCTTCTGGTCGCGGTGGGACTGACCTTTCTCACCGGCACCGTCAGCCAGGCGCTCTTCGCGGCACATCATCAGACATTTCTGCTGCGCCTCAATGTGTTCAATCTTGCCGCCAACATCGTTCTCAATGTCGCGCTGATTCCGCACCTGGGTTCATTGGGCGCGGCGATCGCGCTGGTAACCAGCGAGGTGGTGGGCTTGGTTGCCGCCAGCGTCAGGTTGACGACCTGCACGGGCTATCACACACCGTGGATGTTTCTGTTGCGGTTGGGACTACCGACCGTGGCCGCGGTGGGTGCGCTACTCACTGCCGCACAGTGGATCCCCGAGTTGGTCGCCGCCGTCATCGCCGCCGGTGTCTATGTCGGCGTGAACCTGTGGGCGGGGCCCGTGCACCTGCGTGATGTTCGGGAAATCCTCCGTAAGGAGGCCACTGATGGGTGATCCACATGACTAGGACGAGGCACCGCGAACTCGATCGGGCCTACCTGCCGCCGCCTCGGGTGAGCGAAGTGCATGGGGGTACCGCAGTGTGCATCGTGGCGTATGGCAGGCCAGATCTTCTCGCGGCCTGTCTGACGTCATGCCGCGAACATCTTGGCGATCTGCCGGTGTACGTATGGGACAACTCGGCGCCGGGCTACCCGGGCATGCAGGCCGTGCGAGCGAGCCATCCCGCCGTGCAGTGGCACGGTACGGGTGAAAATCTTGGATTCGCGGCGGCCGTCAATCGATTGGCAGATCTCGCGCCGGGAGCGCATCTGCTGTTGTTGAATCCCGATGCCACTGTGCGGGGGGCGCTCACGCTGACCCGCGCCCAGATCGCGAACGAAACCAGGGTGGCGGCGGCAGCGCCGCCGATAGAGGCTGCCACCCCGCACCCCGGTGAGCTCTCGTGGGATAACGCGCATCGCACTCCCAATCTGCTACGTGCGTTGGTGTCACGCGTGGGCTACGCACCGGCCTTGCGCGGCCGGGTTGTCTCCGAGCTCTACCGGAAACGCCCCACCGATGTGGACGGATATCTCACCGGGGCTTGCCTGTTGGTCAACCGGCAGGCCTGGAATGAGGTCGGCGGCTTCGACGAGGAGTTCTTCCTGTACGGCGAGGAGGCGGATTGGCAGCTGCGCGCCCGGTCCGCGGGCTGGCGCCTGGTTCTCGTCGATGAACCCGGTGTCATGCACAGCGCCAAGGGGACCGTCGCAGGAGATGAGCAGCGCAGCATCCGCTCCGATGATCTGCTGCGTGCGAACATCGCTTTGACTCTGGAGCATTCGAGGGGAGTGCGCACCGCCGACCTTTACCTGGCAGGTACTTCCGTGTTGGACCGAGTACAGCCGGGGGCCCGCCGGGCACGCGCGGCGCGGATCGGGGCTGGCTCGGGACGCCCACAGATAATCCTCACCACGAATCGGTTGGTGTACGGGGGAGCGGAACGACAGCATGTATTGCTGGCCACCGAACTGGACAGACGTGGATACTCCGTCACCATCGCATGCATGCAGCGATTCGGCCCGTTGGTGGCCGAGGTCCCGCCAACGGTGCGCGTGGTACGCCAACCCTGGTGGTGCCCCGCCTTTGAAACCGCCGATGGTCCCACGATCCTGGTGTCGGGGGATACCAACACCGAGACCGGGTGTGCAACGCTGTGGCGCGCATCCGGACGGCACCGCAGATGGCTGGTGGCGGCGCATATCCCGCCCGAACTGAATACGGGCACCTATTCGGCCCCGCTCGCGAGGGCGATGAGCCGGGCAGACGGGTTCATCGCGCTGTCGCAGAGGCACTGGGACGAGGTGTCGGCACACCAGCGGGTGGGTACCCGTTTCTTCACCGCTCCCAACGGGGTCGTCAGCCGTCGCGAACTTCCCGAGCAAGCACCCGGGCGCAGGGAACCGGACGGCCCGTTACGTTTTGTGATGCTGTCTCGCATAGTCGAACACAAGAACCCGCATCTGCTGGTGAAGGCGCTGAGCGGTTTGACCGAATACGACTGGCAACTCTCCATATTCGGAGACGGACCCGATCGTCAACGACTACAGGCTCTCACTCCTGAGGCGGTGCGCGATCGTGTGCACTGGCGGGGTTGGTCGCCGGGACCCGAGCATGCGCTGGCCGATTGCGACGTGCTCTGCGTGCCCAGCCGAAGCGAGGCCTTTCCCCTAGTCATTCTCGAAGCAATGGCGCGGGCCGTGCCGGTCATCGGTTCTGCGGTGTGCTCGGTCCCCGACATGCTCGACCACGGTAGCGGTGTGGTGGTCGACCCTATCGATGTGACGGCGTGGCGGGCAGCCCTCGAGGATGCCCTTACCGCGCCCGGCCACCTGACAGCTTTGGGGCGTAAGGGATTTGACCGTATGCGTGATCTGTACACCATTGAGACAATGGCGGACTCGTACGAGGAGGCCTTCACCGCGGTGTTCAAGGGTTGATGCCGGATGAGAATCCTGTGGCTGTCTCCGTGGATGCGTCCCTTGGCGCGTGTGCATGCCGAGGCGCTGCGAGCCCGGGGCGCCGCGGTGCTGTTGGTGACCTCCGATCAGCATCCGGAATCCGGTCCGGCACGGGACTACGAGCTGGTCCTGGAGCCGTCACTCAAGGAACCGGCCGGCTGGGTGTCATGGGCACGCACGGTGCCGCAAGTCCGGGCCTTTCAGCCAGACGTGGTGATCGATGAACTGGTCCGCGACCCGCGTTGGCAGGTGTTCGGCGCCGGCCTGCCGCGCGTGCGACTTATCCACGATGATCGGCCGCACGACGCCTCCGAAGAGGTGCCGCGGTGGAGAAGCGCCGCGTTCCGCCGGTGGGACAAGAACGCGGTTCACCGGGTGGCGTTCAGTGATTACGTCGCACGGCAGATAACCGGGCGTGAGCCATCGCCTGTCGGAGTGGTTCCGCTCACGAGTGATCTTGACCCGCAACGTGTTCCGCCCTTCGTTCCGGCGAGCGGGCGCCGGGATTTCGTACTGGTCGGGCGACTCAACGGCTACAAGAACGTCGGCCTCATCCTGGATGCGTGGCAGGCGCATGTCGATGGTCCGGCATGGCAAGGCGATAACCTGGTACTGATCGGTGACGGCGATATCCGCAGGGCGTTACCCGACTCGGTGCGGTGGATTCGCGGACCGTACAGCTACGAATCTGTGCTGCAACCTCTTTCAGAGGCCAAGGCATCAGTCGTGCACTACCGTCAAGCATCGCAGAGCGGTGTGCAGACATTGTCGATGCAACTCGGGGTGAACGTCATCGTCTCCACCGAGGGCGCATTGCCGGAATTCCAGCCGCCCGGGGAGGTGGCACTGCACCGCGACGACACATCCGGACTCACCGCCGCGTTCGACCGTCATGCCGAACCTGCCGTCGCCGCTCGACTCGGCTGGGAGGCTCAAGCGCACTACACGCAAAACTTCACCGCGGATCACGCCGCCGCCAAGTTGTTAGCGATCTGCGAGCGACTTCCACGTCCGCACTAGCTGCGCCTCCCAGCCCGCGATATCGAGACCGCGTACGGTCTCGCGTGCGGCGGCCGCCAGCCGGCGTCGCTCCGTCTGGTCGGTGCTCAGCCGGGTCAGGGCCGCCGCCAACGCGTCGACATCGCCGGGCGCCACCAGTACGCCGTTCTCTCCGTTGTGTACCACCTCGGCGATCGATCCGACCGGTGAGGTGATCACCGCGACGGCCGCGGCCATGGCCTCCAGAAGCGCCATGGGCAGCCCCTCGGCATAGCTGGGCAGCACGAAGATATCTGCACCACTGAGCAATTCGGCACCGGCGGCCGCGTCCAGCCAGCCGTGCACGACGATCACGTCCGCGACATCGGCTGCCGTGACCGCGGCACGCGCCTGCTCCACCTCGCCATCGCCGGCAAGGTGAATACGCAGTGAGGCGCGAACCTCGGGCGCCAGTTCGGATGCGGCCCGGATGATGTCGTAGGTGCCCTTGCGCTGTCCGAGCCTGCCCAGACTCACTGCCGTCACCGTGCTGCCGCGCGAGGACGCAGGCTCGTCGGGGATGCGCACCGGATTCTGCAGCACGGACACTCGTGTGGGATCGAGCTGCAGGCAGGACGCGTACTCGTCGGCGAGTTCGCGTCCCAGAATGATCCACCGATCCGCGGGTAGTGCCCACCGCACACCGCGTTGCACCGCGTTGTGCTGACTCCGGTACCAACCGCAGAAGTCGAAGCTATGCGCATGGATGAGTGCCGGCACTCCACGGATGCGCGCGGCCCACAGCGGCATTGCCTTGCGGGCCACGCTTCCGCCATGGCCCAGGTGGACGTGCAGGACGTCAACGCGCCCGGTGAGGACCAACCACGATGACGCCATCATGCCGCGCACACCGACCCACAACCAGCGCCACCGCGCGGCATCGACATAGGTGGGCACCACGCGCACGGTCACGGCAGGGTCAGTCAACGCCGCCATATGCGACATGACGGTTGCCATGCCTCCGCGGCTCTCAGGACTCGCGGGGGCGGGCCCGATGGCCAGGACGCGCACCGGCGCCGGCCCGGAGGCGGAGATGGACACGGGCCAAGTGTAGAGGTCAACAGCTCGGTATCGTTCCCCGCTGTGACCCGTACGCCGGCGGCCAGACACCACCGTTCATCGGTGATGTGCGCCGCCGCGCTCACGGTGCTGGCACTAGTAGCTGCGATGGTTCTGGCACGCGACTCCAGCAAGTTCCAGCACCCCCACGCCTCGGACACGACGGCTCGCCGGCTCGATACCGGCCCGTTGGTGCCGAACTCGCTCGATGTGCAGTGGTGGGTGCGCGATCACCCCGATGATCCGCGCGCCGAGGCAATCCGGGATCGGATCGCACGATACCCAATCGCGATGTGGGCCACCGGCAATGACGAGGACGACAGCCGCAACATCGGCGATATCGTCGAGCGTGCACGAGAGGCCGGCGGCACCGCGCAATTGACGCTGTACAACATTCCGGATCGCGATGACGGCTTCTCCGGGCCTCACCGCGCCGTCACGCCACAGATCTATCGAGCCTGGATCGACCGATTGTCCGCACTGGTGGGGGACACCCGGCTGGTGCTGATAGTGGAGCCGGACGCGCTGTGGTTCGCCGATCGACAGTCCCTGGAGGGCACTGATCTTGAGGATCGGATCCGTTCGTTGCGTTACGCGGTGCAGACCTTCTCGGCTCATAACGTCAATACCCGCGTCTACGTGGACGCGGGAACCTCATCCGGTTCGGTGACACCCGAGCGGATGGCGGCACTGCTGGCGAAGGTGGGCGTCTCCGACCGCGTCGGGTACGCCGTCAATGTGTCGTCCTTCGCGCCGACCGCCGAGATCACCGCCTATGCGCAACGCATCAGGGCGGCGTTGCAGCAGTGGTTCGGTGTCCGCGATCCACGCTATGTCGTCGACACATCGCAGAATGGCAACCCGGACTGGAACTTCGATTGGTGTAATCCTGCCGGCCGCATGCTCGGTGCATCGCCAGTGGTGCTGGGACAACCCGACGGTCTGGACATGAACCTCTGGATCCTCGCGCCGGGTAGCTCCAACGGCCCCTGCGGCATCGCCTCCGACGCACCCGGCGGACAGTTCAGCCCGGCGCTGGCGTCAGTATTGCTGCGCTAGCACAGTCCGGTCATCCAGCGGCCTTCCAGCTCCGGAAAGCGCAGGCGGACTTCCGCATACAAATCTGGCAGGGTGAGCAGCACCCGGTCGGGATCGGCACTCACCAGATCCTCGGGTGACACGATCGGGATATCCGTTCCGGGCATACGTCGTCCCTGCTTGGCAGGAGATGCATCGCCGACCGCCACCACCGACTTCGTGGTCAGTCCGGCACGGTGAAACAGCGCCACTGCCCGTGACGGTGCCCCGTACGCGTACACCCGCTCTCCGCATACACGTCTTTCATCAAGCCACTGCGTGAGGCGCCGCACCTGCTGGTCCACCTCATGCTGCAGCTCGACGAAGCGATGGGGATCGACAGCTCCGCGGGCTTCTTCCCGCGCAATGATCTGCTCTGCGGCAGGCGGCATGGGATGGTCGCCGTGGCGCGCCGCCACCAGCAGAGTGCCGCCGTATAAGTCGAACTCCCATACCGCCACCACGGACATGCCCGCGTCGGTAAGCATTCGGCGTAGCGCGGTGAGTGAGTAGTAGGCGAAATGTCCATGTCGTAGCGAATTCCACTGACCCAGTTCCAGGATCGTGGCTATCGAGTGGAATTGCAGAAGCAGCACACCCTCGGCAGCGGTCCGGCGGACGCGCGCATGGATAGCTTCGGCCTGGTCTCTGTCGTGCATCATCCCGAAGCTGTCCAGCACCAGGTCCGCGGGGCCGTCAGGGGCGAACTCAAAACCCCTGGAAAAGATGAGATCCAGCCAGCTGCCACCATGAGGACTGGTGAACTCGTAGACGGTGCGCCCGCTCAGGAGCCCGGCGGCGTCAACTCGGGCAACCGCGTCGGCTGCCTGATCGCGCAGGGCTTGTGGCTCCACGGCACGCGGCTCCTCGGTGTCCGTGTCGTCGACATCGAGCTGCGCGAGGCCACAGTCGGTGCACAACACCATCGCTAAGGGATGTAGGGCGTCGGACTCGGGTGCGCTGCAAGCGGCGGGGAAGTGATCAGCGGCGGGTACGGCGCCCAGGTCCAGCACCCGGCACAGTCCCCGGCCTCCGCAATACCGGCACGTGATCACCGTTGGCACCACAACGTTTCCTCAGTACGGCAGGATGGCGGAGTGCGCATCCACACCACCGAGATCGACGGCGTGCTCCTGATGGAACCCACGCCGCACCTGGACGACCGTGGGTTCTTCACCCGAACATTCGACGCCGCCACCTTCGACGAGTACCAGCTCGCAGAGGGTGCCGTGGTGCGGGCCGCCGATTTTCTGCAGGACTCCCAATCACGTTCGCGCCAAGGGGTATTGCGCGGTCTGCATGGACGCTCGGGTCGTGGCGAAAGCAAGCTGATCCGCTGTGCCCGCGGCGCCGTGTTCGATGTACTTGTCGACGCACGTCCCCAATCACCGACATTCGGACGTTGGCAGAGCTTCACTCTCGACGATTCCACGTTCGCGCACCTATTCGTCCCGGCCGGCATATTGCATGGCCATCAAGCGCTGACAGAGTGGGCCGACCTCTGCTATCGCATCGACCGGCCGCACGATCCCGCCGAGGACGTCTCGGTCGCCCATGACGATCCCCAGCTCGGCATCGACTGGCCGCTCCCGGTTACCGTCATCAGCGCCAAGGATGCCGCGGCGGGCAGTTGGGCCGCGTTGACCGGGCGCTGACCGGGTCACCGCGCGACCGGGCGCAGCGTGTCGTCTACGGCTCCGGACTCGCGCAGATTCTTCAAATGCGCCAGGCGGGTGAAGGATTGGCGAAACAGTGATTCGGTGAGATTGCCGGACACGCACTGCTCGTAGAGCTCCTTGGCGCCGGCCGCGATCGACCATTGCGCCCGGTATCCGGGCAATGCGGCACGGATCGCAGAGAAGTCGACGCGGTACGAACGAGGATCCGCACCCGTCTCTCCGGTGATGGCCAACGTGGAGTTGGGCACGGCGGCGACGGCCGCCTCCGCGATCTGTGCAACCGTCTGGTTGTTCTCCTCGGTGCCGACATTGAAGGCCGCACAGTGGATTACGTCCTGGGGGGCCGTGAGGCATTCCAGGAATGCCGAGCCGATATCGCGGGCGTGTACCAGGGGCCGCCATGGCGTTCCGTCCGAGAGCACCCGGACCTCGCCGGTGAGAACCGCGTTGCCGACGAGGTTGTTCAGCACGATATCGGCGCGGAGGCGGGGCGAGTACCCGAATGCTGTGGCGTTACGCAAGAACACCGGCGAGAAGGAGGAGTCGGCGATGGCGGCGACATCGTCCTCGACGCGGACCTTGCTCTCCGCGTACGGGGTCAAGGGTTTCAGCGGGGCGCTCTCGTTGACCAGGTCCTCACCGGCCGAGCCGTATACCGAACATGTCGATGCGTAGAGGTAGCGGCTGACCCCGGCGTCTTTGGCCAGCTGCGCCAGGCGCACGGAGGCGTGGTGGTTGATGTCATAGGTGAGGTCCGGTGCTAGCGCGCCGAGCGGATCGTTCGAGAGTGCCGCCAGGTGGATCACCGCATCAAAGCCTGCCAGCTGGTCCACCGTCACGTCGCGAAGATCCACCGCGAGCGACGGCGGTTCGATGAGTTCGGGACCCAGTACACAATCGGCGAAAAGCCCCGAATCCAAACCAACTACATCGTGACCGGCCTCGGCGACCATCTGCGACATCACGGTGCCGAGATAGCCCTGATGGCCGGTGATGAGAACCTTCACTGCGTTGCTCCTAGAGAGATCGTTGCCTTTTCCAGTACGAATGCTTCGGCGTACCGGTGGCGGCACTGCACGCCGCGCACGCGCGCCAGGGAGAGAAATGTCTCGTGGTCGAACCAGTCATGGGGGCGTTGCGACGGATAATGCACGTAGATCAGATCTGCCTTGCTGCGGGCGATCTCATCGCTGAGCGGCTGAAACACTGTGGGTGTCGGGGTATCGGTTTCCCATTTGATGATCTCGTAGCCGAGGATCAGATGGTCACGGAACTCGGTGGGCGCCAGCGTTGCCAGCAGCCGGTGGTCCTGGTGGGCGTCGCGGCGCTGCGGAGCGAAAACCAGCGAGGCGCCCGACTCACGGCGAAAGGCCGATAGCGCATCCTTGATCTGGTTCCAATGCGCGGGGGCTCGTCCGTCCGGAAAGTCGAGTACGTCGACGGTCACTTCGGCCCCAGGGCACAAGGCCGTCAGCGCCGCCCGCTCCTCGGATTCTCGTTCGGTGGCACCGCCCGTCAGCACGAGCGCCCGGACCCGCAACCCGGGGCGGCGAGTCGCCATGGTGAGCAGGGTGCCACCCATGCCGATCGCGATATCGTCGCAATGTGCTGCCAGCAAGGCGATTTCGTCGACGGTGCCGGTGTTGAGTTCGATCACGTGGTGGCGGGCTCCTGCTCCCAGACCATCCACGGGCGCACGCCCTTGCGGTAACCCTCGTCAAGCTCGGCGCGTTCCTTGAAGGTGTCGGCCGGCTTCCAGAATCCGTTGAACTTGTAGCCGAACATCCTGCCTTCTTTGGCCAGCGACCCGCAGGCATCCTCGACGAGGTCGCCGCCCGCGGGCAGATAGTCGAAGACATCCTGGGAGAGCACGAAATAGCCGCCGTTCTCCCACATGTCAAGCTTGGAGACGGCGGTGATGTCGGTGATCGATCCACCGTCATTCACGTCCACGGTGTGGAACGACGATTGCGGCGGAACCAGGAGCATGGACGCGGCGGCTCCGGAATCGTGGAACTTGGCCACCAGATCGTCCAGGGGAGCGTTGGTGAGAACGTCCGCGTAATTGGCCAGGAAGTAGCGATCGTCGCCTAGGTGATGACGTACTCGCCGCAGCCGCTCTCCGATGGGCGATTCGGCGCCGGTGTCGGCGAACGTGATGGTCCAATCGGCGATATCGGACTTCAACAGCCGCACCTGGCCCTCGGCCAAGACGAAATCGTTGGATTGCGCTTCGTTGTAGCCAAGGAAGAAGTCCTTGATGGCCTCAGCGCCGTAGCCTAGACACAGGATGAATTCCTTATGTCCATGGTACGCATAGTATTTCATCACGTGCCAGATGAGGGGGCGCGGTCCGACCATCTGGAGCGGCTTGGGGATCACATCGCCGGCGCCGTTGCGCATGCGCATGCCGAAGCCTCCGCAGAAAAGCACGACCTTCATACCGATGCTCCTTCGGGCTCAATATGGGGTTCGACGACGTGTAGCTGCGGCAGTGGGTAGACGAGCCTTCCACCCCATTCGCCGATATGCCGCAACTGCTGGGTGATCTCGGCTTCCAGGTTCCATGGGAGCACCAGCACCACGTCGGGTTTGTCTTCATCGATTCGCTCGGGGGAGTGCACAGGGATGCGGGTACCGGGACTGAACATGCCTTGCTTATAGGGGTTTCGGTCAACGGTGTAACCCAGAAGGTCGGTGCGGATGCCGCAGTAGTTCAGCAGCGTGTTGCCCTTACCGGGCGCGCCGTAGCCGACGACGGTCTTGCCCTCTGCCTTGCAGGTAAGCAGGAACTGCAAGAGCTCCAGGCGGATTCGTTCGGTTGTCGCACGGAATCGCTCATATCCGGCCAATTCGTGCAGACCTGCCCGCCGTTCCAGCTCCAAGACCTCGGCGACCGATGGCGCGATCTCGGGCCGGCATTCGCGAGGGCGCGCCCACACCCGTATCGAACCACCGTGTGTATCAAGCAGTTCGACGTCGACCACTTCCAGATCGCCTACAGCGAGCGCTCTTTGAGCTGCTAATACGGTGTAGTACTGGAAGTGTTCGTGGTAGATGGTGTCGAACTGGCCGAGCTCGATGAGGTTGAGCGCGTGATGTACCTCGATGCTCACCCAGCCATCATCGGCAACGAGCCCCCGCAGGGCTCGCGTGAATCCCCGCAAGTCAGGGATGTGCGCGTACACGTTGTTGGCCGCGACCAGGCGGGCCGGACCGTGCTCCGAACGGACGCGGGCCGCGGTGCCCTCGTCGAGGAAGGCCGTCAGGGTCGGAACGCCCTTGTCGCGCGCCGCCTGTCCGACGTTCACCGACGGCTCGATGCCCAGGCAGCGGATTCCCTGGGCAACGGCGTGCTGAAGGAGGTAGCCGTCGTTGCTGGCCACCTCGATCATGAAGTCGTCCGGGGCGTCAGGAGAAAGCCCAAGGCGCGCAATCGAGTTGGTGACGTACGCGCGGGCGTGATCGACCCAGCTGTCGGAGTACGACGAAAAGTATGCGTACTCGGTGAAGTTGTCCTCGGGGCTAATCAACGCAGGGATTTGCAGCAACATGCAGTCGCGGCAAAGCCGCAGGTGCAGAGGATAAGTGGGTTCCGGCAGATCCAGCTCATCGGCGTGCAGAAACTTCTGGCAGGGCGGGGTGGCACCCAGATCGACGACGCTGAGCAGCTCCGTCGAGTCGCAGAGGCGACAGCGCACCGGTTTCTCCTATGCCAGCTATGTGGAGTACGGATGTCTCCAAACTCGGCGATAGGTTACCCGGTTCTCGGCGCTACTGCGACCAGCGGTTCGCGATCAGGTTGAAGCCGATGTCCTTGGTGTTCTGCATGGCCTCGTAGAGGCGGTAGTACGAGATGTAGCTGATCCGCCACTTCCCATCGGCGTCGCGGCGGTAGCGGTCGGTGTAATACGAGGTCCCGGTGATGAGGACGCTGTGTGCCGGGACGATGACGACGTCGCTCATGGCCCAGCTGCCGGTAGCGGTGTCGCCGTCCACCGCGATCTCCGGATGGCTCATGGTGTGCACGCTGGTGATGTCCGCGGTCAACGATGACCGCATGTAGTCGACAACACCGGTGCGCGAGGTGAACTCGAGGGGCGCGCCATGCACCGCGGTGCCGTAGGTCGCCTCAACATCCTCGGTGAGTGTGTCGGCGAACTCGTCCCACAACTTGTTGTCGAGGGTGCGGGCGTAGCGGTACTTGAGTTCGGTGATCTCGTGGATATCGACGAGGGTCTCGGGGGTCATGCTGGCCAGTCTTAGCACGCGGCGAGATCTCGTGTGCGACATCGGCAGGGGTTAGACATGGTGTGCGGTTCCTACCAAGGTCATCTGCAAAAGCTGTGTGTGGGAGTACATTTGTCCTGTATTCGTCCACCCTTTGAAGAGGTGCCCATGAACTCATTCACCCGTTTTGTCGTGGCGCCCGCGGCCGGCGTCCTGGCAGCTGCGTTCGTCGGATTCGGAGCGGTGGCTTCCGCTGATCCGTCTCCGGCACCTCCGGTTCCGGGCGCACCCAACTCGCCGTCGCATGGATCGCTGGTCGATCAGCCGAGCAACGACGGGAACAGTGGCTGGGGCTACCTCCCCGGCGGCGCCGGCGCTCAGTGCGAGAACGCCTGGGTGGTGTGCGGTTCCGACAACAACCCGCCCGAGTCCAACATCGCCCCCGGGCATGACGACGACGGCGGCTGGGTCAGTGCACCCGGCGAGACCGGCTCCGACTGCGAGAACCCCGGAGTCACCTGTACCGACGTCGGCTAGGCGCGGTCAATACATCTGGCCGTAGGCCATCGACACCCAGCTGTGCTGACGGGCGGCTCCTTGCACCTTGATGGTGTGGGGAGCCGCCGGATTTGCCTTGACGGCAAGAAGCATCACGATGACCCCCGGCTTGCTGGGGTCATCGCCGCATATGCCGCCGCCGGGGACCGGGGTGTTGTCCAGCGCGATGTTCACGGCCGGGCCGCCGGTGCAGAGGGCAGCGATGTAGGCCGCTGGGCCCGACGCTGATGGTTGGGGCGCTACTGGGATGTCATAGCTGCCGGTGCCGTCCTTCGTGGCGGCAATGACCGGGTTTTGCAGGCTCCGGAAGGTATCGCGGATGCGCTTGGCCGGGTCATCAGCATCGGCCTTGGCAGTCGGCGAGAGGGAGGTGGACCGGGGGATGGTCGAGACGGCGAAGGTCTTCGTGGTGGCCGTCGACGACGCCGTGTCCGATATGCGGGTAATACCGGACGATGTTTGGCACGCCGCGACCGCGGAAGCGCACACCATAAGCGTCAGCACACCCACAGTTGCTCGGTTCATGCGGGGAATCAAAGCATGGCGGCCGCGATTCGCGGCGCCCTTGGTCGAGTTTGGACTCCATATGGCGGAGCTATGGCGTGGTCTTTCTGGCGCCCTCGGTGAGATTCGAACTCACACGGCACGGGGTTGAGAGTGGCTGAACTGCGCGTTTGTTGTTTCGGTCGTTATGACAGGTTATGGACATTGGCGATAGTTGGATCGCCCCCCAAGGGGTTTGGTTGTGGACACTCACCAGTGTCGGAACGTGGCAGGCCGAAGGCATACGCCGGAACGAATTAGGCCGCCTGTCGTTGCAAACCGGGATGAAGGGGCCAGCCGGAGCCGGATCTCTATTGATCCCAGCCTGAGGCAGCTCATGTGGGGCACATCCACATTCCGGTAGACTGATCGGTGTACTACCGCCGCGTGCCGCGCCACTCGAAAGGAATGCATCGATGAGCACAACCATTTCCGTCACCCGACGGGTGGAATCGTCCGCAAGCGACTTCTACGAACTATTCGCGGACACCGCAAAATTTCAGCAAGTCAAAGGCCTACGGGTCGAACTGCTGGAGCCCGGTAACGCTGATGGGGTTGGTGTGCTGCGCCGGGTTCGTATGGGCGCAGGGCTTGTTCTGGTCGAGCGCATTGTTGCGCTAAACCCACGTACCCATACATTCGGCTACCTCTTGAAGACTGGGAACCCTCGTGTCACGCACGAATACGGCCAAATCTCCTTCACGCCAGAGGGCGAGGGAACCGCGGCGACCTGGACATCGAGGGTGTCGATTTCAGTTGGCCCCTTCACGGGTATCGCTGAGGTATTGACCCGCGGGTTTGTGTCGGCTGCGTTCTGGCTGGCGCTGGGAAGGCTCGACCGATATCTACAGACGAGGCGCCCGACTGTGAAGTCGGAGAATCTACGTTAGATCCGTATTTCGCAAACACATGTCCGGAGCGCCAGGGGACTGGATATAGCGGCTGCCGAGATTGGGATGGCTGGACAGGCCAATCCGACCATCCCAATCTCTGGAAATGGACCCATGCGCCGGAACGGAACAGTCCAAGGGCATTAAACGTGCTTGCCCTTTTTCTCAAAAGTTGTTTCAAGAACAAGTCTCATACTGCCAATTACTTCGCACGGTTCCGAATGCATAGCGGATGGTCTGGGGTCATGAAACGTGCAACTTTCCCGTGCCGTAATGACGCGGCGGATACGCTAGCGATCCTCCACACTGGCACGGTGTATTGCGTTTCACGGAACGGCAGCCTTCGCTTCCGCTAGAGACATACCTTCTAACTGCCACTATGGTGCCCTCGGTGAGATTCGAACTCACACTGCACGGGTTTTGAATCCGTTTCCTCTGCCAGTTGGGATACGAGGGCCTGGTGTTACTGCCGTTTTGGTGCCCGACGGTCAGTAGCGCGACTCCCAACCTTAAGGGATGGGGAACATCACTTTCACCAGGGTATCGCCGAACACACGACCACATGCGTCACAATGGTCGCCATGACCGGCCCTCAGAACACCGAACCGGCGGCGCCCGCCCGCCGTGTGCTCGTCGCCGAAGACGAAGCCCTCATCCGCCTCGACCTGGTCGAGATGCTGCACGAGGAGGGCTATGACGTGGTAGGTCAGGCCGGGGACGGACAGGAAGCTGTCGACCTCGCCCAGGAACTCAAACCCGATCTGGTGATCATGGACGTGAAGATGCCACGTCGCGATGGCATCGATGCCGCCTCGGAGATCGCCGCCAAACGCATCGCCCCGATTGTGATTCTCACCGCATTCAGCCAGCGCGACCTGGTGGAGAAGGCCCGCGATGCCGGCGCCATGGCCTACCTGGTGAAGCCGTTCTCCAAGACCGATCTGGTACCCGCCATCGAGGTCGCCGTGAGCCGTTTCGGCGAGCTGACCGCGCTGGAGAAGGAAGTTCAGACGCTCGCCGACAGGCTGGAGACCCGCAAGCTGGTCGAGCGCGCCAAGGGTGTTCTGCAGTCGACCCAGGGCCTGACCGAGCCAGAGGCGTTCAAATGGATCCAGCGCGCCGCGATGGACCGCCGCACCACCATGAAGCGCGTTGCCGAAGTGGTGCTGGAAACACTCGATACCGACGCGCCGAGCTGAAACTCGGGTAAGCACTGCGCGTTGCCCCGCGGTTGGCTATGTTTTCTGATCAGCGATTTTGTTACGACCTGTCAGCCCCAGCCATCCGGAGGTAATCGTGCGTGCACGCGCGAGTGTGATCATGCTGGGCGCGGTGTCCCTCGCCCTGGTCGGTTGTCACGCCGGCACTCAGTCGGACGAGTCCAATCAGACCAACCTGAAGATCTCGCCGTTGGTGCAGATCGCTCAGGATGGGACCGAGGTGCCCGCGTCGAACGTGAAATCAGCGGCCGATCCTGCCGGTGACGGAAAAGCGCAGTGCGCCAACGTTTCCCTGGCGATGGCCGGTGCGCTCAACGGTCCCGATGCCGCCCTCGGGATCAATATCCTCGACGGGGCGAAACTCGCCGTCGACAAGCACAACGCCGCAAATCCCGGATGCCAGATCAAACTCCGCGAGTTCGATACCGAGGGCCTGCCGCAGAACGCGAGCAACATTGCCCCGCAAATCATCGGCGACCCCACCATCGTCGGACTGATCGGGCCGGGGTTCTCGGGGGAGACGAAGTCGACGGGCCAGATCTTCAGCGAGGCCGGTCTGGTCTCCACGACCGCCTCGGCCACGAACGTGACGCTCACCCAGCAGGGCTGGAAGACGTTCTTCCGTGGGCTTGCCAATGACGGCGTGCAGGGTCCCGCTGTCGCCAACTACCTCAAGAAAACGCTCGGGTACAAGAAGATCTGCGTCGTCGACGACAGCACCGACTACGGATCCGGGCTTGCCAACGCGGTTCGCGGGACGCTCGGGACCGACTGCAACGCCTCGGTGAAGAAGGGGGACAAGGACTTCTCCGCGGCGGTCACGCAGCTCAAGAACGCCGCACCCGATGCGGTGTTCTTCGGTGGCTACTACGCCGAGGCGGCTCCCTTGGTCCAGCAGCTGCGCAATGCCGGAGTGACCGCGACATTTGTGTCCGCGGACGGGGCAAAGGATATGGAGTTCGTCAAACAGGCCGGTGATTCCGCGAAGGACGCACTGCTGTCCTGCCCGTGCGGGCCAGCTTCGGACAGCTTCTCCAAGGAGTACACCGCAAAGTTCCAGCAGGAACCGGGCACCTACAGCACCGAGGGATACGACCTGGCCACCATCCTGGTCAAGGGCATCGATGCCGGAAAGACCACCCGAGCGGGGTTGCTTGATTGGGTCAGGAATTACCAGGGGCAGGGTGTGGCGCGTGAATACAAGTGGAACGAGAACGGAGAGCTAACCTCGACACTTATCTGGGTGTATAAGGTCACGTAGGACATACGAGGGGACTAGGCTCAGCCGCAAATGATTTCGGGGTGGATGGCACAAACAGATGTGCAGGCCAGCACAATTTCATTCGATCTGCACGGACTGTGGAACAGCATCGGTCAGCTGACGATCGACGGTTTGGCGTGGGGCGCCATCTATGCGTTGGTCGCGGTGGGTTACACGCTCGTCTTCGGGGTGCTGCGTCTCATCAACTTCGCGCATTCCGAGGTGTTCATGCTGGGCATGTTCGGGGCGTACTTCGCCCTGGATGTCGTGCTCGGGTTCTCACCCGGCGGCAATGCCTATAACAAGGGCGTCTCGCTCACCGTGCTGTATCTCGGTGTCGCCATGCTCATCGCCATGGCGGTATCGGCCACCACGGCGCTGGGGTTGGAAGCGGTCGCCTACCGCCCGCTGCGTCGTCGCGGCGCACGGCCCTTGACGTTCCTCATCACCGCCATCGGGATGTCTTTCGTCATTCAGGAATTCGTGCATTTCGTGCTGCCGAAGATCCTCAAGGGTTACGGCGGCAGTAACGCGCAGCAGCCAATCCGCCTGGTGACGCCTAGGCCGGTATGGACCTTCGGCCCATTTGATGTGGGCGGCCGCCACATTCCGTTCCAAGCCACCATCACCAATGTCACCCTGGTCGTCGTGGCAGCGGCCCTGGTGCTGGCCTTCATCACCGATGTCGCGATCAACCACACCAAGTTTGGGCGCGGTATTCGGGCGGTCGCACAGGACCCCACGACGGCGACGCTGATGGGCGTCTCTCGCGAACGCATCATCATGACGACCTTCATCATCGGTGGTCTACTGGCCGGGGCCGCCGCGCTGCTGTACACGCTCAAAGTTCCGCAGGGCATCATCTACTCCGGCGGATTCCTGTTGGGCATCAAGGCATTCTCTGCTGCGGTGCTCGGCGGTATCGGCAATCTGCGCGGAGCGCTGCTGGGCGGCCTGCTGCTGGGCGTGATGGAGAACTACGGGCAAGCGGTGTTCGGCACCCAGTGGCGCGATGTGGTGGCCTTCGTCCTGCTGGTGCTCGTGCTCATGTTCCGGCCCACGGGCATTCTCGGTGAGAGCTTAGGGCGGGCGAAAGCATGACCACCGCAGCACGCGCCCTGGCGCCGGGCGACTCGATACGCCGATGGTGGTCCGAGCTGGCCCGTCCGGTCCAGTGGGTGTACGGGCTCATCGGATTCGCGCTCATGGCACTGCTTCCGGTGTGGAAGATTCCGTACCTGAACACTCCCAATACCAGCTTCGGCGGGGTAATGGCACAGTTCGCGATGGTGGCGCTCATCGCGATAGGCCTGAATGTCGTTGTGGGACAAGCCGGATTACTTGACCTGGGGTACGTCGGTTTCTACGCCATCGGTGCGTACACGGTCGCATTGCTGACCAGTCCCGACAGTCCCTGGAATCGCATGGGGACATCGGCCTTCTTCAGCTCGAGCTGGGCATGGTTGTCGTGTCTGCCCATCGCGGTGGCGATCGCCGCCTTCTTCGGTCTGGTGCTGGGCACCCCCACGCTGCGCCTTCGGGGTGATTACCTGGCCATTGTCACGTTGGGATTCGGCGAGATCATCCGCTTGCTCGCCGATAACCTGGAGGTCACCAACGGCCCCCGTGGACTGCACAAGATCGCCTATCCGCACGTGGGGGAGCAGTACGTCCGTGGTGGCGTCTTCTCCAGCGGCAATTCTGGCGGGCACCTGAACTATGGGGTGTGGTGGTACTGGCTGGGACTCTGCCTAATCGCGGTGGTGCTGATACTGATGGGCAATCTGGAGCGCAGCCGGGTCGGCCGCTCGTGGGTGGCCATCCGGGAGGACGAGGACGCCGCCGAGATGATGGGGGTCCCCACGTTCCGGTTCAAGCTGTGGGCCTTCGTGATCGGTGCCAGCATCGGCGGACTGTCCGGCGCCCTCTACGCGGGCCAGGTGCAATACGTGGCATCGCCCACCTTCAACATCATCAACTCGATGCTGTTCCTGTGCGCCGTCGTGCTGGGTGGACAAGGCAACAAGCTCGGCGTGATCTTCGGCGCATTCATCATCGTCTACCTGCCCAATCGCCTTCTCGGCGTGCAGGTGCAGGGGGTAGACCTCGGCAATCTGAAGTACCTGTTCTTCGGGCTGGCGCTGGTTGTCCTGATGATCTTCCGGCCGCAGGGCCTGTTCCCGGCCCACCAGAAACTGATGGCTTACTGGCGCAAGGCAACTGAGCGGATTGGCGCCAAGAAGCCTGAGGAAGCCGAGGCCACGGCATGACCGAGCACGACGAGACCAGGACCGAAGACGCGCAGGACGTCGACGAACTCCGCGACTCCGGGACCGCGATTGATCTCGCTGAGGAGTTCCCGGAAGAGGAAGAGTCCGCCGACGCAGAAGTGCTGCTCGAGGTCAAGGAGCTGACGCTCAAATTCGGTGGCCTGCAAGCCCTCGACGGGGTCAGCTTCGATATTCGGCGTGGGGAAATCCTGGGGCTGGTCGGCCCCAACGGTGCGGGCAAGACGACCTGCTTCAACGCCATCACTGGGGTGTACAAGCCGACATCGGGCAGCATCGTGTTCGACGGGAAGCCGCTGCGCCGGCTTCGGCGCCACCAGATCACCCGGCGCGGGATCGCCCGGACCTTCCAGAACATCCGGCTGTTCGGCGAGATGACCGCCCTGGAGAACGTCGCGGTAGGCACCGACGCCCGGCACAAGACGTCGGTGCTGGGCGCCCTGCTACGGACCCCGCGGCATCGCCGCGAGGAGCACTATGCCGTCGATGTGGGGCTGGGGCTGCTCGACTTCGTCGGCATCGCCGATGTCGCCGACGTCAAGGCCAAGGAGCTGCCGTATGGCAGCCAGCGCAGGCTCGAGATAGCGCGCGCTTTGGCGACCGAACCCAAACTGCTCTGCCTGGACGAGCCCGCCGCCGGATTCACCCCCAGCGAGAAGGAGTCGCTGATCGAGTTGATCCAGCGCATCCGTGACTACGGATACACGGTGTTGCTCATCGAACACGATATGAAGCTGGTCATGGGCGTGACCGACCGCATCGTTGTACTCGAATTCGGCAGGAAGATCGCCGACGGCCTGCCCGCCGAGGTCCGAAACGATCCGGCGGTCATCGAGGCCTACCTAGGAGTGGCCGATGAGGAATTCCACGGACCCGATCCCAGTCCCGGTTGGCTCGGTACGACAGCGCCCGATACCGAAAGCGAGAGGTAGATGCCTCCCGTACAGCTGAAACTCAACAACGTCGGGGTCCACTACGGTCCGATCCAGGCGGTGAGCACGCTGTCCTTTGATGTCCGTGAGGGCGAGCTGGTCACCCTGCTCGGTTCCAACGGCGCCGGTAAATCGACCACGATGCGCGCCATCTCGGGTCTGGTGCCGCTGAGTTCGGGGACGATCTTCTTCGAGGGCCAGGACATCTCGAAGATGAAGGCGCACAAGCGCGTCAAAGCCGGGATCGTCCAGGCCCCCGAGGGGCGGGGGATTTTCCCCGGCATGACCGTCGCCGAGAACCTCGAAATGGGTTGTTACGGGCGAAAATTCAAGTCCCGGGCGGAGCGCCGGGAGCGTCTCGACTGGATCAACGCGTTGTTCCCGCGACTGGCCGAACGTCGGCACCAAGAGGGCGGCACGCTCTCCGGCGGCGAGCAGCAGATGCTCTCCATTGGACGCGCCCTGATGGCCAGGCCGAAGATCCTTCTGCTCGACGAGCCGTCCATGGGTCTGGCGCCTCTGCTGATCACGAAGATCTTCAACATCATCGAGGAGATCAACGCCTCGGGTACGACGGTGGTTCTGGTCGAGCAGAACGCGCAGCAGGCACTGAGCCGTTCGGACCACGCCTACATTCTTGAGACCGGATCGGTCGTGCGATCCGGCGCCGGACGAGAATTACTGCAGGACGACAGTATTCGCTCCGCCTATCTCGGAGTGGTTTGAGGTTCACCGGTTTCAGCCCGCGATCGCTGCCACGGCCAGGTCATCAGCGCCCAGACCGCCAGGACCAGTACGGTCGCAGTGACGACGTACCACGGCCATGGACCCATCAGGTCGAAAAGACTTGCGGTCGAGGGTTTCTGATTGAGAAATCCATAGTTTGACCCGACGGCAGCATTGAAGGCCATGGTGAAGGCAGCCCAGGACAACGTGACCATGGCGGTCATGCGATAGCTGTGCCAGCTGGGGCGCATGCCCCGTCCCCAGGTGAGATAGATGGCCGCCCACACCACGAGCAGATGTATCGACCAGAACGCCAGGAACCCCCGCCCCGGGAAGTCGGGGCCTGTCAGCACGGGGGAGATCAACGCCTGGCTGCTGAGCACCAGGCCCCAGTAGTAGGTCAACGCATACGCCCAAGTGCGCTGGGACCACAGTGTATAGGCGGCGACCGCGGTCGCCAAGTCGGTTAGCCGCAGAGGCAACGAGACCTCGATGCGCGGGGGGATGCATCCGGCGATCAATATGGCGGCATAGATGATCGCGGTCACGGCGCCGAGTACCCGACCCAGAATGCGGGCCGGGGTGTCGGTGAGCCGGCGACCCTGCCACACCAAGAGCGCTGCGCCCAGGACAAATACGGCCAGAATCACCCAGTGCGACGGGCCGTACGCATGGAACTGTCGCACCATCGCTTGAGGTTAACGCCCCGCGATCGCCGGTGGGCGCTGCTAGCGCGCGACAATCACCGACGAGCCGTTGCCGAACAAGCCCTGGTTTGCGGTAATCCCAACCCGGGCACCCTCGACCTGCCGGTCACCGGCCTGCCCGCGCAACTGCCAGGTCAGCTCGCACACCTGCGCGATGGCCTGCGCCGGGATGGCCTCGCCAAAACAGGCCAGACCACCAGAGGCGTTCACCGGGATCCGGCCACCGACCGTGGTGGCGCCGCTGCGCAGCAGCTGCTCACCCTCGCCCTTGGCGCACAGGCCCAGGTGTTCGTACCAGTCCAGTTCCAGGGCCGTCGAGAGGTCGTACACCTCGGCCAGGCTCACGTCCTCGGGGCCGATGCCGGCCTCCGCGTACGCGGCGTCAACGATCTGGTCCTTGAAGACACGATCGGGCGCCGGCACCACTGCGGTGGAATCGGTTGCGATATCGGGGAGTTCGGGAAGATGCTGCGGATACTTGGGGGTGATGGTCGCGACGGCGCGCACCGAGGGCACGCCGTCGACCGAACCGAGATGCTTCTTCACGAAGTCGGCGCTGGCCACAATGAGGGCCGCTGCGCCGTCGCTGGTCGCGCAGATGTCCAGTAGCCGCAGCGGATCCGACACCACCGGGCTGGCGAGCACATCTTCCACCGAGGATTCTTTGCGGAACCGCGCGTTCGGGTTGTTCAGACCGTGTCGGGAGTTTTTGACCTTCACCTGGGCGAAATCCTCTGCAGTCGCGCCGTAGAGGTCCATCCGCCGCCGGGCGAGCATCGCGAAGTACACCGGGTTGGTGGCTCCGATGAGGTGGAAACGCTGCCAGTCCGGGTCGGCCTTGCGTTCGCCGCCTACCGGTGCGAAGAAGCCCTTGGGGGTGGTGTCGGCCCCGATGACCAGCGCCACGTCGCAGAATCCGGCCAAGATCTGAGCGCGCGCGCTCTGCAGCGCCTGTGAACCACTGGCGCAGGCCGCGTAGGTCGAACTGATGGGCACACCGTTCCATCCCAGCTTCTGGGCGAAGGTCGAACCGGCGATGAAGCCCGGGTAGCCGTTCCGGATGGTGTCCGCTCCGGCGACGAATTGAATTTGGCGCCAATCCAGTTCGGCGTCTTGAAGGGCGGTGCGGGCGGCCGCCACGCCGTACTCGGTGAAGTCGCGTCCCCACTTGCCCCATGGGTGCATGCCCGCGCCGAGGATGTAGACGGGATCCGGGGTGCGGCTCATGCGGAAACCTTCTTCCATGCGTAGACCAGCCGCTCGACACCCTCGTCGTCGGTGTACAGCGGCTCCAGGGCGAGTTCCATTGGCTGGCCCACCTTCAGATCGGCAGCGCCGGTACCGGCGACGACCTTGCCCAGCACGATGATGCCCTCGGCCGCCAGCTCGACCGCGGCGATCGCGTACGGCTCGTACGGATCAGAGGGCGGATACGGGGGAGGCGGTGCGTACTGGTTCTCGGTGTAGCTCCAGACCGTGCCGCGCGATGACAGCGGCACCTGATCCAGCACGTCACTGTCACAGGCCGGGTTGGGGCAGTTGTTGGCGCGCGGCGGAAACACAATGGTGGCGCACTGTGTGCACTTGCCGCCAATCAAATGCGGTTGGCCGGATTCGTCGGTATCGAACCAGCCGTCGACGGCGGGGGCTTGATCTGTAGGCACCCGGTCAGATTACCCATGCTCGTGAACGAATTGAAACGTGTGTCAGTTTTGTGTCCCGCACAGCGGGATCAGGGCTGGAAGGCCGAGTCCCGCGGCACGAAATTCTCGAACGTGCTGCGCACCGTTGACATACCCCACAGGTGCTCAGCCAGCGCCGCCGATTCGACCGTCGGAAACCCGTGGGCATCCCCGGGTGTTATCGCCGCCATCTCACTGCCGAGAATGAGAGCCCCGATGGTCAGCAGCCCGACGTACACGCCGTGCGGCGCCATCTCAGAATGTAAGCCCTGCAGGTAGTTTCGTGCCGCGGCGGCAGCCGGACCGGGCCCACTCATCTCCGGCATCGCCCTGGCCCCGGTACCGCCGATGGTGGCCAGGATCGTTCCGCGTTTCCGGTCAATCATCCCCGGCAGCGCGGCGCTCACCGTGCGGATCAGCGGCCGCACGAACAGCGCCCAGTAATGGTCGGCCTCGGCGGCGGTGAGATCGCGCGCCGGGGTGAATGCCACCGGCGACGAGGGGCCGTAGTAAATCGCCTCGATTGGCGGCAATGTGGTGTCGACTGCTGTGAGAAGTTCCTCGACGCGGATGTCATCGGTGAGGTCCACGGAAAACGCGGTCGCGCTCACCCCTCCTCCCGCGAGGTCTGCCACCAAAGTATCGAGTGGTTCGCGTCGGCGGCCGACCACCACAACGTGGAACCCTTCGCGCCCAAACCGCCGCGCCACCGCCGCTCCGGTGCCACTGCCGGCACCCAACACCAGCATTGTTCTGTCCATGACTAACCTCCAGGTCATATCATTTCTTCTGATATGTGCGTAGCACCATCATGGAGATGTTTTAGACCTCTTACAAAAGGCACACACGTGTGCGCCCGCGAACAAGGATGTGCGTGATGACCGAGCTCGACATGACCTCCGTCGGCCCCGCGTTGCCGAGCATCTGTGCCGGGGTAGGACTCGCCGAAGGTGAATTCATTCGGGAGGTTCTCGACCGCGTTGGCGACAAGTGGAGCGTGCTGATCATCGCGACCCTGCACGATGGCCCGCGCCGATACACCGAGCTGCACGAGGCCATTCCGGGCATCTCGCAGCGCATGCTCACCCGCACGTTGATGCTGTTACGCCGCGATGGCCTCGTCACGCGCACCGCGTTCGCCGAGGTGCCACCTCGAGTCGAATACGCGCTGACACCGCTGGGAATCGACCTGCACGGCATCTCCGCCGCGTTGGTGCTCTGGGCACGCACCCATCACGTGCAGATCCGTGGTCACCGAGCTGTGTTCGACGCCGCGCTGGATAAGGCATCGGGGTCATAGGTGCTGTCGCACCCGTTGCTTAGGGTAGGAGGGTGACTGCGCCTGCGACGAAGACCGGAACCAAACAGCCGACCCTCCTGCTGCTCGACGGTAACTCGCTGGCGTTCCGGGCGTTTTATGCACTCCCGGCCGAGAACTTCAAGACGCAGTCCGGGCTGACCACGAACGCGGTCTATGGATTCACCTCGATGTTGATCAACTTGCTGCGCGATGAGGCGCCCACACATGTGGCAGCAGCCTTCGACGTTTCCCGCAAGACGTTCCGCTCGGAGCGGTACCCCGAGTACAAAGCCACCCGCTCGGCCACGCCCGATGAGTTCCGCGGACAGATCGACATCACGAAGGAAGTCCTGCAGGCGCTCGGCATCACCGTGCTCGCCGAGGAGGGCTTCGAGGCAGACGACATCATCGCCACCCTGGCCACACAGGGACAGGCCGAGGGTTTCAAGGTCTATGTGGTCACCGGTGATCGCGACTCGCTGCAGCTGGTCAACGACGACGTGACGGTGCTGTATCCACGCAAGGGCGTCAGCGACCTCACCCGGTTCACGCCGGAGGCGGTGGTCGAGAAGTACGGCCTGACGCCCACCCAGTACCCGGATTTCGCGGCACTGCGGGGCGACCCGAGCGATAACCTGCCCGGGATTCCCGGTGTCGGCGAGAAGACCGCGTCCAAGTGGATCCTCGAGTACGGCTCGTTGCAGGAATTGATCGACAAGGCCGACACCGTGCGCGGCAAGGTCGGCGACTCACTGCGCGCAAACCTGGCCTCGGTGGTCCTGAATCGCGAGCTCACCGATCTGGTTCGGACGGTGCCGCTTCCGTATGTCCCTGCCCAGCTGGCGCTGGCCCCCTGGGATCGTGATCAGATCCACCGGCTCTTCGACGATCTCGAGTTCCGGGTACTGCGTGACAGGCTGTTTGAGACCCTGGAGGCTGTCGAGCCTGAGGTAGACGAGGGATTCCAGCTGGTGGGCCAGGCACTCGAGCCGGGAACTGTCACCGACTGGCTGGCCACCCACACCTCCGATGGTCGCCGTAGCGGACTAGCCATCGTCGGGGCGTACACGCCCTATGACGGCGATGCCACGGCGGTGGCCGTCGCGTCGGCCGACGGCGATGGTGCGTACATCGACACCACCACGGTCACGCCAGAGGACGAAGCAGCTCTCGCGGCGTGGCTGGCCGACGAAGATCGCCCCAAGGCGCTACACGAAGCAAAACAGGCCATGCACGCACTGGCCGGGCGTGGGTGGCAGCTCAACGGTGTCTCCTCCGACACCGCTCTCGCGGCCTACCTGGTGCGCCCGGGGCAGCGCAGCTTTGCCCTCGACGACCTGTCGTTGCGGTATCTGCGCCGCGAGCTGCGTGCCGAAGACGATGGAGAGCAACAGCTCTCACTACTCGATGACGACGGCGCCGGTGATGCCAAGGCTGCTCAGGCCCAGATGTTGCGTGCCCGTGCCGTCATCGACCTCGCCGATGCACTCGACATCGAACTCGAACGTATCGAGTCGTCGGGTCTGCTGGCTGACATGGAGCTGCCGGTCCAGCGGGTGCTTGCGGGATTGGAATCCGTTGGTATCGCCGTCGACATCGACCACCTGACCTCTCTGCAGAACCAGTTCGCCTCCGGTATCCGCGAGGCAGCCGACGCCGCCTACGCGGTGATCGGTAAGCAGATCAACCTGGGCTCTCCAAAACAGCTGCAGGTTGTGTTGTTCGACGAGCTCGGCATGCCCAAGACCAAGAAGACCAAGACCGGCTACACCACCGACGCAGATGCCCTGCAGACACTTTTCGACAAGACCGGACATCCATTCCTGGAGCATCTGCTCACACATCGCGACGTCACCAGGCTGAAGGTCACCGTCGATGGGCTACTGAAATCCGTTGCGGCCGATGGGCGTATCCACACCACCTTCAACCAGACGATCGCAGCGACGGGCCGGTTGTCATCAACCGAGCCGAACCTGCAGAACATCCCGGTGCGCACCGAGGCCGGTCGCGAGATCCGGGACGGATTTGTGGTCGGCGCGGGTTACTCCGAGTTGATGACGGTTGACTACAGCCAGATCGAGATGCGCATCATGGCGCATCTGTCGGCCGATGAGGGCCTGATCGAAGCGTTCAACACCGGCGAGGACCTGCACTCGTTTGTGGCCGCCCGCGCATTCGGGGTGCCGATCGACGAGGTCACCGGCGAGTTGCGCCGGCGGGTCAAGGCGATGTCCTATGGCCTGGCCTACGGATTGTCCGCCTATGGCCTTGCCACCCAGCTCAAGATCTCTAATGACGAGGCCAAAGAGCAGATGGACCAGTACTTTTCGCGATTCGGTGGCGTTCGCGAATACCTGCACGCCGTGGTGGATCAGGCGCGTAAGGACGGATACACCTCGACAGTGCTCGGCCGGCGCCGCTACCTGCCCGACTTGGACAGCGGCGATCGTCTGCGGCGCGAGGCGGCCGAACGTGCCGCTCTCAACGCACCGATCCAGGGGAGCGCCGCCGACATCATCAAGGTCGCGATGATTACCACCGACAAGGCTTTGCGCGACAAAGGCTTACAGTCGCGCATGCTGCTTCAGGTGCACGACGAGCTGCTGTTCGAGGTGGCCGATGGCGAGCGGGAGACGCTGGAAGCATTGGTCCGCGAAACCATGGGTTCGGCATATCCGCTGGATGTGCCACTGGAGGTTTCGGTGGGCTACGGCCGCAGTTGGGATGCCGCGGCCCACTAGTCCGTCAGGCCACGGCTCGCTAACCAGCCGTGCACCGTCATGGTGGTCGTTACTTCGTCGAGGTCCAGCACCACGCGGGTCTGGTCGTTGATCAGCTGCACGGCGCGTTCGCAGACGGCAATCGACTCGCTACGCACAGCGGCATGGATCGCGTCGTTGATGTCCGAAGGCAGATCCGCCGCGTCAGGCGTGAGTCGTGCGGCCGTACGCGCGGCACGGGCGCTGATCTCGCGCAATGTGCTCCCGGCGTGGCGACGGATCGTTTCCACCGTGGTGATGGCGCGGGCCAGCGCGAGGTATTTCTCGCGGGTGTCGGCCTCGGGGGCATCAGGCTGGCCGAGTCGGTTCGTGGCGTCACGAAGCCTGTCAGAGTCGTCGACGGCCTCGAAAGCGAGGTAGAAGCCGGCGACGGCACGACCGATGGGTGTCGAGGTATCGACTGCGGGGGAGGACGGTCGTGGCGGGCGCTGGCGAGGACCGGACCCTGATAACGGCGAGTCGACGGGCGACGGCAGGCCGCACCGTGGGACATCCATCTGTTCATACTGCCCGAAAACTAGACGATGTGTGCAGAAGTTGACGAGGGAAAGATCACTCAGGACGCGATATCAGCGATGCCCGAACCGCTCCCGCAGCTGTGGATCGTTCTCCCACCATAGCGTCGAGGGGCCCTGGTCCTGCGCCGCCGCGTCGCCCAGAACGGCGGTAGCCTGGTCGGCCTGGTCGAGTTCCTCGTCGATCCTGGCTGCCTGCGCTTTGTCGTCGGCCGACAGCGCACGCATGAGCAGCAGGAGAAAAGGAAGCCCAAGGACGTCGCCCAGGATCCAGAGAATCCCGGCACCATAGGTCTGATCGGTTCGCATATCCGGTCCCCAAGAGCGGTGCAACGCCAGGTAATAGGCCGACGCCACGAGTGGACCCTGCCACAGCACCAAACCCAGTATTCCGTCGCCGATCGTCTCGGCCACACTGATCAGCAGTGAGATCAGCTGCGGGTACCTGCGGGGTACCTGGTCCACCTGAAGGCGCGCGTAGAAGTACGCAAACCCTATGAACACCAACACTGTTCTTGTCGCTGCACCGAGCGCGCCTACTGTGAGGGAAGCCGTGTACCAGGGCGTGAGATAGAGCAACCATGGGGTGACCAGCATCGCCAGAGATGTGGTGAGCGGGTGAGTGACCACGCGCGCGGGCATCGACGACACTGCGCTATCGAATCTGTCCAGCATGCGCGGATGCAGCGCGCTGCGCACAACAGTGACCGGCCGACCCAGGGCCAAGAAGAACGGGACGACCATCAGCAGCAAGACAACCTGCAGTGCACGCATCCAGAACAGGGCCTGCGCATAGACACCGATGACGCTCATGCATGCCATCGCCCAGCAGCCGACTCCGACGAAAAAGCAGCTCGCCGAGGCGGCACTGATCGTCACCTGACGGCGCCGCGCACGAGCCAGCGCCCAGCTATAACTCGCGCCGAGCAAGACAGTGCACACGGCCGCGGCCGCATCGAAATGCCATGCACACCAGAGCATCGTCCAGGTGAGTGGCTCGGAGGGTGCAAACATCTCAGGCAATGCCCCGGGGAGCGTGGGCGGTCGCGCTGGCCCGGTGAAGTGCTGCGGCCGCGATGATCACGACAGCTGTCGCCAGCACGACCCCCGCCAAAACATCGACCATCCAATGATCTCCGAGATAGAGACGACTACCGGCCACCGACAGCACCGCAACGATCGTCCCCAACAGCGCCGCATGCCTTCGCCAATCGCGGTACCGGTAGGCGACCACCACGGTCAATATCCCGGCGAGAGCGGTCGTGCCCGTAACGTGCCCGGAGGGAAAGGACCAGCCGCTTTCGGCAACCAGCTGATCATCTCCGGGCGGACGATGCTCTCCAACAGTCCATTTCGCCACCGCAGCAAGGAGGAATGCGGCCCCGACCGCGACGGCGACGGTGGCAGCGGTTCTCGCCGAGCGTGTGAAACGCCAGATCACCAGTGCCGCGATGACTGTCGCGATAGACACCGCCGTCGGGCTACCGAGGTGGGTGACCACGATCGCCACCGCGGTGAGCCAACCATGCCGATGAATCTCCAACCAGCCCAACGTGTGATGATCGACAGCGGTGCCCGAGCCGTAATGGCGCGCCGTCACCGCCAGTGTTGCAAAGACCGCGAACAGCGCTGTTGCGAGAACCACTGCGATCCGTGTGCTCGTTGTTTCGGGGCCTAGATTTTTCACGCTGAAAGCCATCGCGTCCTTCTCGTCGATTCCGGGACCGACGAATGAGGCTAGATCTCACACCTGAGAATCAGCTGGCAGCACTCAGCCGAGTGCCAAAGCGTTCAGCCCCTCGGCGCGTGTTGTCTTTCCAACGTAGCCCAGTTCGCGGCGTGCGGCCGAATCGTCGGTCGTGAATTCGCGTCCAATCAATCGCACCATCGTGCGTGTCAGCGGCGGATCGCCCTTGTCTGAGCGCAACGTCGCGACGGCCTCCAGAACACGTCCGAGGGTGAAGGCCACCCGGTACGGGATGGATCGCAGGCCATCGATCGAAACACCTGACGCCGCTGCATGACCGGCCACGAACTCGTGGAAGGTGACGGATTCACGATCGTTGATGAAGTAGGGACGACCGCCGGTGCCGCGTTCGAGCGCGCACTGGACCGCCTCGACGACGTTATCGACGTGGATCGTGGACACCGGGTATTCGCCGCGCGCGATAAATGCGAATTGTCCGGACTCCACGGCCGAGGGAAGCTGCTTGCTGAACGGACCGCCAGGACCCCAAACACCGGGTGGACGAAGCGCGAGGGTGCGGAACCCGGGCCGGTTCGCAGCGAGCACCGCCGCCTCGCCCTGAGATTTGCTTGCGATATACCCGGAGAAGCTATTCGGGTAGGTGGGCGCCGTCTCATCAACGTTGCGCAGGGGTGTCCCACGATCGTCCATGACCAGCGCAGCGGCACTGATGTAGACAAATGTATTAGCGCCAGCCTTTTGAGCTGATGCCAGAAGTGCCTCGGTCCCAACGACATTCGCCTGGAAGTAGGGGACGCGCGGGCCCGCGAACCGGAAGTGCGCAGCGGCGTGGATCACCGCGTCGACGCTCGGAATCGAGAGTTTCTCGGGGCTTTCCAGATCTCCTTCAACCGGTGTGGCACCGAGTGCGCGCACCGTGTCGATGGACGACGCCGACCGCGCCAGCGCGAACACCTCGTGCCCGTCGCCGACGAGCGTGGGAATCAGGCGCGCACCGAGGAACCCGGAGCCGCCGGTAACAAATATCTTCATGTCTGCTTGTCACTTTCGTTGGGTGCGTAAATGGATTGGATTGCGCGGTCGCGCAGGGCATTGATCACGATCGGATCAGGTTGTCGTTCGGTGTCCAGCAGGTACAGGGATGACGCGGCGTGAGCCGAGGCCCAGATGAGGTCGGCGGCCGCCTGCACATCCATGGCAAGTCGGCGCTTGGCGGCGACGGCTTCAAGACGTTCGATCAGAAGGCCACGTGCCGCATCTGCGGCCGGAATGCTGGCTCCCTGCAGGACGCGGACCAGCATTGCGGCATACAGACGTGGACGTTCGGCGGCGAAGCGGACGTAGTTATCCCATCCCTGCCCAAGCGCTACCAGGGGATCGGGCGAGAAGGTCTCCGCCTTCTTACCCGCGAGGAACTGCGCAAACGCTTCAGTGATCGCGGCGCTGAGCAGGCCGTCCGCATTGCCGAAGTGGTGATAGAGAGTTGGGGCGGTGACGCCGGCCATCGCACACACTGCGCGCGTCGAGAAGCCTGCCTCTCCGCGGTGCTCCAGAACCTCCAAAGCAGAGGCCAATAGCGTTGCCCGTGCGTCCATGATTTTGACTATAGCGCTGCTATAGCTTTATCTATATCAGCGCTATAGTGATCTACGCCACGCGCCCTCGCGACCCGCCTGACAGGGTTGCAACTCTACCCTTCCGTGAGGGTAGAGTTACGGACAATCTGCCGGCTTCAAGATTCCTGAGCTGCCGGCGTTCCGATAGGGGTGCAGTGCCGCATCCGTCGCATCCCACGACTCCCGTCAAGGTGGATGCTGTTGTGCTGCAATATGAATGGAGAACGCTGTGCCGTCTAGACAACCATCTGTCATACCGGGCGTGCGTGAAGCAGATGGCCCGAGCACGTCGGTATGGGCGACGCTGCGGTCCTGGTCGCGGACGCGCACGGAGGTTCTGGCTGGGCTAGTAGTGGCCCTGGCGCTGATCCCTGAGGCGATCTCGTTCTCGGTGATCGCCGGGGTAGATCCACGAGTCGGCTTGTTCGCTTCGTTCACGATGGCGGTGACCATTGCGATAGTTGGCGGGCGCCCGGCGATGATTTCAGCGGCGACCGGGGCAGTTGCTCTCGTGATCGCGCCGGTCGTGCGCGAGTACGGCATGCACTATTTCATCGCCACAGTCATTCTGGCCGGACTGTTCCAGATCCTGCTCAGTGCACTGGGAGTGGCCCGGCTGATGCGGTTCATCCCACGCAGCGTCATGGTCGGCTTCGTCAACGCACTGGCCATCTTGATCTTCATTTCCCAATTGCCGCACTTGATCGGCGTTCCCGCGCTCGTCTATCCATTTGTCGGGGTGGGGCTGCTGATCATGGTGCTTCTACCGAAACTGACCACCGCAGTGCCCGCACCGCTGGTCGCCATTGTGGCCCTGACCGCCGCGGTGATGGTGCTTGCGCTCCACCTGCCCAGCGTCAGCGATGAGGGCACTTTACCGTCCAGTCTGCCAACGCTATTCATTCCGCGTGTGCCGTGGACGATGCACACATTGGGAATCATCGCGCCGTACGCGTTGGCGATGGCCTTGGTTGGACTGCTTGAATCGTTGATGACCGCCAAGCTGGTCGATGACATCACCGATACTCACTCCAACAAGACCCGCGAAGGCTGGGGACAAGGCGTAGCCAACGTGGTCACCGGCTTCTTTGGCGGCATGGGCGGATGCGCCATGATCGGCCAGACCATGATCAACGTAAAAGTCTCCGGTGCACGCACGCGTATCTCAACTTTCCTAGCCGGGGCCTTCCTTCTGGGATTGGTTGTCGGACTGGGGGATATCGTCGGTCGCATACCCATGGCGGCCTTGGTTGCAGTGATGATCATGGTTTCCGTGGGCACCATGGACTGGCACAGCATCAACCCGGCCACGCTGCGTCGCATGCCTCGCAGCGAAACCCTAGTCATGGCAGCCACTGTGATCGTGACAGTGATCAGCCACAACCTGGCCTATGGCGTCATCATCGGGGTGCTCACTGCCATGGTTCTGTTCGCCCGCCGCGTCGCGCATCTGGTCACTGTCCATAGAACCGAACAGCCCCAACAACACTCAGACACGGGCAGCCGCACGGCGATCTATCGGGTCACCGGAGAACTGTTCTTCGCATCCAGTAATGACCTGGTGTACCAGTTCGACTACGCCGGCGACCCCGACCGCATCACCATCGACATGACCGACTCCCACATCTGGGACGCTTCTACCGTCGCCTCACTGGACGCGATTACCACCAAGTACCAAGCAAGAGGCAAGCAGGTCGAAATCGTGGGCCTGAACCGAGACTCAGCCGTCCGCCACGACCGGCTCACCGGACGATTCGGTGCCAGTCACCAATAGGCCCGCAACGGCTCCGCGGGCCTGACTACAGTTGGCAGCACACAAACGTGCAGTTGCAGAAGGGCACAGGTGCACTGACCGGTGACGGAAATAGACAACGCGAACATGCAGATCGGGCAAGTCGCTGCCCGCACCGAACTGTCGATTCGCACAATCCGCCACTATGACGAGGTCGGCCTGGTAACCCCGTCGGCGCGCAGTACAGGAGGCTTCCGCCTCTACACCGAAGCCGACATCGAGCGCCTCCTGGTCATCCGTCGAATGAAACCCCTCGACTTCACCCTTAACGAGATGAAAGAGCTGCTCGAAGCCATCGACACCTTCAACGAGCCCGCCGCGACCATCGCTCAAAAGACTGCAGCCACCGACTACTTGCAGCGGTGTCAAGCCCGGACCCGGGACAGCATCGACAAGCTCCGCAAACACCTGGCGTACGCCGAAGAACTCGATCAGGTTCTCACCACTCGTACCAAACAGTGAGGTAATCATGGTGGGCTCAGGTGTGAATAAGGCAGTGTGGCGGGGGCCTTGTTCTCAGCGAAGTCTCAGCGCCTGACGGGCATTGTCGAGCCATGTCGAACATTGATGACACCAACAAGTCTCCCGAACCTGCAGAGGACGCCGACGTACAGACCGCTGAACCGAGCCCAGAAACCAGCCAGAGGCGGAAAAGTTCCAGCCTGTCGGTGTTCACCCGGGTAGCAGCAATTGCAGGTGCAGCGGCTGCTGTGGTCGCGGTGCTGGGGCTGACATTCGGTGCCGGGGTTTGGGCGGGTAGCCAGTTTGGTGACGAGTATGGCCGGGATGGTCGCGGGCACAGCGAGTCCCGGTCACATAACCATGAAGCCGACGAAGATGACGGCGACATCGATCAGCGCTGGGCCCGCGATGGCGCCGAGAGCCAACGTCCCGGCGATGATGAAGGTAAGTCAAGCGATGGCCAACAGGTACGTCGGGGTGGTGATCGTGTGCAGGCGCCCGCGTCCTCCTCAGCTACGCCTGTTCCTGCGCCGACGGCTTCTGGGCGGTCGTAGGCCTGAGATGATTGCGGTATGTGCTCGCCTGCCACGACAGGGCATCCACCGTTGGTGATGCGCCTGTGGGGTCGACGGTGAAGAGTCGCATACGGGTTCGTTTGCGGCGATGGTGTGGCGGGATTGCGACCCGCTCGGCGCTGGTGGCCGCCGCCGTAGTCCTGGCCAGTTTGATGATTGTGGGATCGGTATCGGTGGTGCTGCTGTATCGCTCGTTGTGCGCCGATGTCGATGATGCGGCCAATGCCCGTGCGGTGGCGGTGGCTGAGTGGCTAAGTAGGGAACCACCCGATGAACTGGAGCCGGTGTTGTTGGCCACCGATCAGCGGATCGTGGAAGTCCAGATCGTCGACGCGAGCGGTCAGACAGTGAGACGTTCAGATTCGGCGCCGAAGGTTCCGTTGATCCCTGTGCACAACAATACTTTTCAGGGAACTCAAGTGGGTGTTCCTGCCACTGCCGATGACGATATTCGCGTGGCTTCGGTCGCAGTAGATGGCAGTAAAGGCCGGTACACGGTATTGGTGGGCGGCGGTATCGAGCCGATCGAGTCGATGACCTCGACGGTGGCCACCATGCTGTCGGTCACCGCACCGGTAGTGGCGTTGGTGGCCGCGGTAGTGACGTACCTATTGGTGCGGCGCTCCTTGCGATCTGTGGATGCAATCCGTTCCCGGGTCACCCAGATCAGTACCTCTGATCTGGGTGAACGGGTGCCGGTGCCCGATCGTGCCGATGAAATTTCGGCGCTGGCAGTCACCATGAACGAGATGCTCAGCCGGATCGAGGCCGGGCACACCGCGCAGCGCCGGTTCGTCGGCGACGCCTCCCATGAGTTGAGAAGCCCGTTGGCGACGGTGATTTCGGCGTTAGAGATTGCGCAAACTCATCCCGAGGTGTTCGACAGAACGCTGGTGCAGACGGCGTTGTTGCCCGAAGCGCACAGGATGCAGTCCCTTGTGGAGGATCTCCTGCTTTTGGCGCGGGCCGATGAGCATGGTCCGCCGATGCGCCGCACCGAGATCGACTTGGACGATCTGGCCTGCGCCGAGGTGGCGCGTCTGAAACGCGAAACTCCACTGCAGATTTCGGCGAAGCTGGATGCGGTCAAGGTGACCGGCGATGCGCTCGGGTTGGCTCGGGTGCTGCGCAATCTCGCCGACAACGCGGCCCGGCATGCCGCCACGGAGGTATCCATCACGGTGTACGCCGATGTGGACAGCGCATTTCTGCAGGTGTTCGATGATGGCCCGGGCATTCCGGTCGCCGAGCGTGCCCGGGTTTTTGAACGGTTCGTCCGCTTGGATGCCGATCGTTCACGCCAGGCGGGCGGCAGCGGGCTGGGCTTGGCGATCGTTGCCGAAATCGTTGCCGCCCACGATGGCGCCGTGGCCATTGGAGACCGCGCCGGTGTGGGGACGATTGTGACGGTTCAGTTGCCGCTGGCGTACTCGCCCGAATCGAGCCGATAGCCCACGCCTCGGACAGTGATGATCACGTGTGTGCCGATCTTGCGGCGCAGATAGCCCACATACACCTCGACCACGTTGTCCGGACCGTCGTAGTGACTGTCCCAAACATTCTGCAGAATCTCGGTTTTCGTGACCGCGGTGTCCTTATTGCGCAGCAGGTACTCGAGCAAGCCGTACTCGCGCGGTGTCAACGGCACTGTCGCGCCGGCGCGTTCGACGACCTTGCGTGATGGATCGAGCGAGATCTCGCCGGCGCTGAGCACCACCGGGCGTTTTGGGGCGCCGCGCCGCACCAGTGCGCGCAGGCGCGCGGTCAGCACGATGAACGAGAAGGGTTTGGTCAGATAGTCGTCGGCCCCGAGATCGAAGGCGTCAGTCTGGTCGTAGTCGCCGTCCTTGGCGGTGAGCATCAGCACCGGCGTCCACACTTGTGCGGCACGCAGCTTGCGCAGGACCTCGTAGCCACTCAGGCCCGGCAGCATGATGTCCAGCACGATAACGTCGAACGGTTCGTTGGTGGCCTGCCACAGCCCGTCAACCCCGTCGCCAACCGTGACCACAACGAATCCTTCGGCACGTAGTCCGGCCGTAACCGTCTCCGCGAGCAGTGGTTCATCTTCTACGAGCAGAACCCGCACTGTGCATCCTTCTCCCGAGCTACGTTAAGCCGCCGTCAGTCTTACAGGCCCGGATGTGTGGCGCTCGGGACCGGCGCGGGCTCGCTCACCGACATCGTGCGTTCGTGCGCCCGCTCCTGAGCTTCGGCTATAGTCGTCAAATATACTGCGCCCGAGCGGTTTTAGATGTTGATGCAGAGCGTGCTTGATGGATAGCCGACACGGCGTCGCCGTATGTACACGCCGAGCGGCGCGGGCATATGTGGGGACGTGAAGGTTGGCAGCCGGGGTGAGATCGAGAGTCGGCGCGGGAGGCGCACGTCGCAAAAGGTGCAGGTGGCGCCGCCCTTCACATCGGCCCTGCGTATATCGAACGCCGATAAGACACATTATGTCAGATAATTGCTTCGTTTTTATCTGATGAATCAGGTGTCACGCTGCTCTGCTCTGTGAGGAAATCGTCGATGAGTGCGGTGATCTCTTCGGGGCTTTCGATCATGGGCAGGTGGCCGCGTCCGGGTAAGTAAACTTCGCGTTCTGGACGCAAGGTGCGGTTGAGTTCGCGTCCGGCCTTCGCGGACAGCACGAGGTTGGATTCTCCCCACACCACCATCCGCCGGGGAAAGTCCGGTCCGGGTTCGAGGCGATCGACTTGGCCGAGTTGCACGGGGTCGGAAAGGATCTCCAGCGTTGCGGTAGTTCGCCCTCGGGTGTTCAAAGTGGCCTCGATCGCCGCCGCGCCGGGCAGTCTGTGCACCATGCCTCGCCGCCAACCGCGTGGACCGTACTGCAAGGCGACCGCGATCCGGCCGAAAATTTTGGGCAGCCAGAACAACCGGGACGCCGCGATGATGACCCGAGAAAACTGTGTGAGCACTCGCGACGGGCCACCGAACAGCACGCTCCTGCGGAGAGTTTGAGCGCTGGCGGGGTTGATGAGGAACAGCCTGTCGAACTTCTCTGGCCTGCGGTCTGCGAGAAGCAACATCATGGCGCTGCCCATGCAGTTGCCCACCACGGAGATTTTCTCGACATCGAGGTGGTCGATGAATGCCGACAGCATCGTCGCGTACTTCTCCACCGAATAGGGCGTGGCCGGGATATCGGACTCGCCCAAGCCGATATGGTCCAGACAGATCACCTCGAATTTGTGCCGTAGCGCTTCGGCCTGCAACACCCAAGCTTCTTTCGTCGAGCCCATGTTGGAGAAAAACAGCACTGGGCTGCCTGAACCTTGCCGCGTGTAAGCCAGCCGATCGCCCTCGAACGCGAAGTACGAAGTCGAAACAGTCATCCCGGCGCCGGCAGCGGCGGGAACAGCTGACCACCCTGGTCCCCCATCGCATTCGCGATCAGTGCACGGCGAGGCATCGGTCACGGTCAACTCCTCATCATCAGCAAGTGGGATGTTCATAGTCGTTAGGGAATCATGATTCCGAAACGGGGTCAAGTATCCCTTTGACTTCCAAACGAGCGCTGAGCTGGCCGTGGCTGTCCAGTCGGCGCGACGCTCGCGGCGGCGGCATCGAACGGAAAACGGAATCGCATGTCCCAAGATGAATCACATACGATTCACACGTGAATCAGCCCTCCTACGCTGAACGCCGAAAGCAGGCCTTGCGTGAAGAGATCATCGCGGCAGCCATCGATGTTTTCACCGAGTCCGGCTACCACGACGCAGGAGTCGCAGATATTGCCGGCCGCGTCGGCATCGGGAGTTCGACGTTTTATCGGCACTTCGACAGTAAACGCGCAATTCTGGAAGAAGTGGTCAATACCATCATCAGACGCGCAGCCGACGCGTTCGACGAACTCGACTCGAAACTCGTCCTCAACACTGTCCAGGACTACACCCAATACATTTATCAACAAGGCGAATTACTGCAAGAAGCTTTCGGCAATCTGCGCCTTATGCGCTTAATTCTGATCGAGGCGCCTAATATCGATTTGGAGTTCAATAACCGTATCGCGAGCATATTCGAAATCGCAATCGCCCGATCGGTTAAATATATCGAGCAAGGACTGCGAGCTGGTTACCTGCGGGCAGACCTGGACGCCATCGGCACTTCTCGTGCAGCCGTCGGAATGATCTTCGGATTAACCCTTCTAAACGCTAACCTCAACCCTGATCACAACGAACGCATGCGTACCGTACGTGCATCCGTTCGCATGCTACTCAACGGTGTCCTTGCCGAATCGCCGCCCACCACAACCTGAAAAGGCCAGCGTGAAGATCGAGGGTGCTCGGCCTCAGCGAATCGACCGTAAGCCACCATATGAATCAACTGCGCAAATCAGGGCTCGTCGAGTCAGATCGCCGTGGCATGAACGTCTTTCACCGACCACGCCCTAATGCCCTCACCGCGCTCTCCGCAGCCCTAGATCCCGCGTGCTGCCGGTAACTCGCTGCTGGAAGTCCCAGAATCGGACGCAGGTTGCCCACTTCACGGCCTAGCCGGCGCTGCGGTGCTTATCCAGATCAGCGCGGGCCTGTTCGGCAGTGATAATTCCCCGCATGAGGACAGCCGCTCCGGGTTGAGGCGCCCATACCATAGACGCAAAGCCAACTCCTGCGGAGTAAAACCCGCTGCAGCCAACGAAACGACTTCTCTGGGAAGCAGGTTGCGGCGAGAAAACGCGAATCCACTCTGCGATCGCGTCGTCATCCAACAGGCAAACAGGCCGCCGTCACCGGCGAGAAGAGCGGCGAGGTGCTCACCTGACGGCTCGGTGGGCGGGGCCTACGCGGAGGGGGAAGCCGACCAGTATGTTTCCTCGGATGTGGGAGGAACGGGCGGGCCGGTCACCGCGGGTACGCACAGTCTGGCGCGCGACTGTGGAGAGTCCCGAACGCTATTCGGTGATCGGATCCGAGTACTGGGGTTTGTCGTTCATCCGTCGCCGAGACGGAGAGTTGGCCGCCGAGCTGGATGGTCCGAGCCTGCGTAATCGGATCGTCGACGGGCATGTGGGCGAGCGGTACTGGGGCGTCGAACTCGCCGCCTACGTCGCAATCCCAGGCGTGCCTAAGCAGGCGATCCTCGGCGAGACGGTGACCTTGCCGGTATCGGGCGGCCACGTCCTCCTTGGGGACCACCGATGGCCGGTGCCAGCGTGGCCCGATCTGGAAGACTGGGTCGATCACCTGGCTGAGAACCGCGGGCTACTGGTCGACGAGGAGGTCCGCAAGGCGTTGAGCGGGCATCGGATCGGCGCCTCGGAACGAACTTGGCAACGCCGCTACCGTCGCACGGTCGGGCTGACCGCTCAGCAGATCGATCAACTTCACCGCGCACAGCACGGCTACTTCCTGTTGCAGACCGGGCACTCGCCTGCGGAAGCGGCGGCCGGGGCCGGATTCGCCGATCAGCCGCATCTGACGCGCTCACTGCGGTTGATTCGCGGTCAGACCCCGGCCGCCATCATTGCCGCCCAAAGGCGTCGGCAGCACTGACGCGACTGCCGACGACACCGCGACGGTGTCGGCACCGGAGAGTTGTCGTTTTGGTTCAAGAATTCGCCTTCGGTCTCGCGATCGAATAGTCCCATGACTGCTTTCCCCGCCGCACCGGCCGGCTTCTCAACGATCAACCCGTTCATCGTCACGCGTGACGCCGAGGGCCTGATCCGTTTCCTGAACGATGTCTTCGACGGCGTCGAGCATCCCGATGCCCGCACCGTCGACGATGACGGTCTCCTCCTGCATGCCGAGCTCCAGATCGGTGGCAGCACTGTGATGTTCGCCGAACGGAAGTCCGGCTGGCCATTCACCCCGGCACTGCTGCAAGTCTATGTCGACAATGTCGAGGTCGTGCTGGAGCGGGCGGCCGCTGGCGGTGCCGAGATCGTCACCCGTCCAACCGAGTTCTTCGGTGATGTCTTCTCCCGTTTCCTCGACCCCTGGCACAACCTGTGGTGGGTCTACAAAAGCGGGACCGCCCTGGACAACGACTGGGACGAGAGCTCGACCGGCACTGACTGGTCCGACACCACTGACGATTCGACGGCGTGGGAGCCGACTCCCGAACTCACCTACATCCACGACACACTGCTTGAGGCACTCGGCAAAGTCCGCGACCCCCAGCAGTGATCGACGTGCGGAGGTTTCGAAGCATGGCGAACCAAGACATCAGCTACGGCGACGCCGATGCCCCGTGGAATCAGGAAACCGGTCAAGATCCATCGAACTGGAACGACGACGTGGTTGCCGAGTTCCGGGCGAACGCGGGCCGGGTCGGCGGTGACTACGCCGGATACCCGCTGATCCTGTTGACTACGACTGGTGCCCGCAGCGGTCAGCTCCGATTAGTGCCTCTGGCGCCCAACTATCGCGGCGATACGCTCTACCTCAGCTCGTTCCGGGAAGATCGGGATCCGGACTGGTTCCACAACATCCGGGCGAACCCGGCCGTCACTGTCGAGATCGGGAACGAGACGTGTCAAGGAACGGCGACGACGCTGGCCGGTGCCGAGTACGACGAGTTCGCCGATTGGGTGCGGCGAAACAACCAACTGCTGACCGAGTTCCAGGCGACCATCGGCAGGCCGGTGCCACTGGTGACGGTCCGCTTCGCGCAACGCCGATCTACGGTATGAGAAGCAGCCATCGCAAAGCCGTCCGGCGCCTCTCCCCCCGCCCCATCTGGCGCAAGCGCTGCTGCGCGGCGGGAGGAATACGACGCAACCGAATATGGCGGGTTACCAGTAATGTCCTGGTTATTGCAGCGCGTGCACGATCTGCACTGCCCTTTGCTGGTGGCGGACGGGACCTGTAACGCAATGCTTTTCGCCGTAGCGCCGGATCGGTAAGCATCGTGTCGACACAGGTTGCCCCTTCAACTGGATCCCGGTGTCCGCAAAGACGGTCAAGGAGTGATTAGGGTGGCGAGCATGACTGTGCACGACCGGCTCGACGAGCTTTCTCAGCGGATCACCGCGCTGACAGGGCAAACCATCAGCCGCGACCAGGTGATGGCATTGACCGACCAGGCCTTCAAACAGCAGATCGATCTCGATGATGATAGCCAGCTGCGCACGCTGGCAGCAGAACTCGCTGTACCGCTGGCTGCCGGTGGACCCGCAGAATCGGAGAACGCTGCCTCGACCTTGCCGGCACCCACGCCTCCAGCTGCGGCGTCCGGGAACCGCCGGATGCGATGGGCGGTAGTCACAGCTGTCGCAGTATTAGTGATCGCGGTGGGCACCACCGCCTACTTCGTGATCCGACGCGCCTCGAACCACTGCGCCACTACGGTCGCCGCCGCCACGGAGGTTGCCCACCTGAGCTTCGAGTTCACCGGTCTCGCAGACCAGAACCTGCCCGCACTCAAGGAGCGCCTATCCCCTGAGGTTTACACACAGTCCGAACAGGCATTCCGCTCCGTCAACACGATTCCGGGCGCAGATCGATACGTCTCGCATATCGCCGAGCTGACCAGCAAGCAGGTCGAGTGTTCCGGTACCAACGCCCGCGTTGAGTCACAGATCGCCTGGTCGGTAACGACACCGAGAAACCCTGCACCGAAGACCGCGCACGGGACCTGGGCCACCACTCTCGAGTACCAGAAGAACCGGTGGATCGTCACCAAGGTTGAGTACGCGTCTAAGCACTGATGTGGGTCGGTCCTAAGCGATTTCGCCGCCGGTAGGCCATTCTGCCCGTGTCCAGGATTTTTGCTCAGCGGAAGAAAGGTTCAACCGTGCCACTGAGCTTGACAACCATCGGATTTCCGCGGCGATCCTTCGCGGTGGGGACTTCAACACGCACCCAACCCTCGGCCACGTTGTATTCGTGAACATTGGTTTTCTCGACGCCATTAAAGCGAATACCCACGTCGCGGCGAAGCACCTCTTCGCTATAAAAGGCGCTACGCGGATCGATGGAAAGGTGATTCGGCGGAACGTCTGTGTTCTGATCCTCGGACATGATGGCCTTCGTTGAATGCTGCGTTAGGTGCTCGGATTGTTCTCAAAGAATCTACGTGACCCTGCAGTAGTGGGTTGCGCGCAGGTCTAGGAGGGCCGCTCTCCCCTGCCGCTTCTGATGATCCGCACATTCGCGAACGGACGTCTGGCTCGGCGGGTCTGACCACTGAATGCGGCCCGACTGCTCGGTGGGCACCACTTGGGTGGACACTATGACGTGGCCCTTTCTGCAACAGTCTTCAAAGTCGAACTTGGCGTCTCCGATATCGATCACGGTTACTACGCCGATCACGCGCTGACGGTGGCCCGTCATCCCAGTGAGACCGATGAGCGGATGGTGGTGCGGTTGTTGGCTTTTGGGCTTCGTGCACACAGACTCAGCGACGTCGACGGGGAGTTAGCGTTCGGGCCAGGCCTGTCCACTCCTGGTGTGCCGGACTTGCGGCTCGTCGACTACACCGGCCGGATCCTGGAATGGATCAACGTCGGCCAGCCCGATGAACGCGCATTGGGCAAAGCGGCCAGCCAGGCCGATCGGGTGCTGCTCTTCCCATTCGCCGCCGGCGTGACCACCTGGTGGCGCACCGTCGGTCCCAAAGTGGCGGGGCTGTCGAACCTGTCGGTAGTGCAGATACCGCATGCAGCCGTGCAGCAACTGGCCCAGACTGTCGATCGACGGGTTTCGGCGCAGGTGATGGTGATCGAAGGTCAGGTGACGATGACCGTAAGCGGGGTCGACGTCACCTTCACGCCCGAGCCATTGGAGTGAACGTCTCAGCCCGAGGTGCTAGTCGATGGCGTCCGTATCACGGATGCTGATGTCATCATCGCCACCGCGGCGCTCGTGGCCGCCGCTTCCGGCAATGCCGGTGACCATGGCCCGGTAGGCGCGGGCACCAACACATAGATGGCCCCGAAAGATTGGTATCTGAGGCAGCGAACAAGACGCGCATGGCGAAATGGACTGCCAGGTTGACGATTACCCCGCCCCCCCGCAGCAGCGCTCCCGGTCATGCCGCCGAAGACTGCTAGTTGTTGCACAGCCTTTCTACTTCCATCCAGAAGGCGTGCCTAACTGTCGTTCGCCTCGATACGTAGTCGTAGTGCATGGTTGGCGTCTTGGAGATCCAGGATACGGCCAATGCCGGCGATGTTAACCCCGGCAGCGACCAGGATGACGATGCGTTCGATACGCGCTAGGGCGTGTCTGACAAATGTTTCGGGTGTTTCGGCTGAGACTTAGGCCATGTCACGGTTCCAGCTGCTCACCGATGCTCAATGGTCGTTGATTGAA